>JBGPQQ010000016.1:0-15644 GCA_041489115.1 Vicinamibacteria bacterium
CACGTAGAAGTCGAGGTCGGCCTCGGGCCTCTCGCCCGGCCGCGGGTACCGCGTGTAGTAGAAGCCCTCTCCCCGCGCGTCCCAGGCCAGGCTGCCTCCGGCCGTCCCGTAGTTGACGCGCCGGATGACGTCGGCCAGGGGCGTGCCCGACTCCACGTCGTACACGTGCAGGTCGCCGCGCTCCGAGCCGCCTCGGGCGAGCGACACCGCGACCCGCCGCCCGTCGAGGGAGGGCACGTACCAGTCCATGGAGGTCCCGCCCGAGGGGTCGAGCTGGTTCGGGTCCACGAGGACGCGGGCCTCGTCCGGACGGTCCGCGGAGGGCAGCACCACGAGCACCGGCTGCTGCTGGGGAGGGCGGAAGCGCAGCGCGAAAAGACGCCCGCCCGCGGTCTTGAGCCCGCCGAAGCGCGGGACCTCGATCGTTCGGATCTCCCGGACACGGCGGCGGAGCGCGTCCATCCCGCGAAGCGTGTCGAGCACGGCGCGCGTGTGCTCGTTCTGCGCGGCGGTCCAGGCCGCGACCTCGGGCCTCCCCGCGTCCTCGAGCCAGCGGTAATCGTCCACAACGGCGACCCCGTGGTAGCGGTCCTCGACGGGGGCGCGGCGGGTCGGCGGGGGCGCGTCGCCCGCCGCGGCGAGGAGCAGCGGAAGACCGAGGACGGACAGGGACGAGGCTCTCGGCACCCTCATGGATCGCCTCCTGGACCGGATGGGTTGCTTCTACTGAATGTACCCCAGGGCCCGCAGGCGCTCGAGGACCTCGGCCTCGTGCGGCGAGGAGCCCTGGCCGCGCGCTTGGTACCCGGCGAGCAGGTGGGCCTTGTAGCCTTCGAGCTCCCGGGCCAGGTCGCGGTGCGGGCGCTTCGTGGGGTCGAAGGGCACGGCCGTCTGCGCGGCCCCCGGGCGGAGGTCGTGGAGATCGACCCCCCAGCGACCGCCGTCGAGCTTGCGCAGCCGCGCGTAGAGGTCGCCGTCCCGGACCGCGACCCACATGTGCTCGGGGCCGGTCGAGGGGTGGACCTCCGAGACGAGCCAGCCCCGGAACTGCCGGACGAGCTCGGGACCGAGGAGAGTCGTGTGAGAAAACGCGCGGAGCGCGGGCGGCGGCTCGCGTCCGAGAACCGCGGGAGAGAGATCGACGCCGTCGACCCCGTCCTTCGGGCCCACCCGGATGCCGGAGAGGCCGGCCAGGGTGGGGTAGACGTCGATCGAGCGGCTGACCCCCTCGTAGGGCCCCGTGCGTGGCCGCGGGCCCGGCAGGTGGACGAGAAGCGGAACCTGGACCGCATCGGGCGTGATCTCCGCGCCGTGGGTCCACTTGAAGAGGGTGTCCTCGCGGTAGAGGGTCTCGCCGTGGTCGGCGGTGAAGGCGATGAGGCTGTCCTCGAGCAGCCCCGCGGCGCGGATGGTGTCGATGAGGCGCCCGAAGCAGTGGTCGAGCAGCCGCACGCTCACCTCGTAGTACGCCTCCGCCACCTGGGCGAGACGCGCCGTGTCCGATTCGCCCAGGCCCAGCTCGCGCACGACCTTCGGGAAGTCCCACTGCAGCCGCAGGTAATGGGCGTCGTAGACGCGGGCCCACCGGGCGACCTCGTCGTCGCCCAGTCGGGGCCACTGCTGCGGGTACTCGCGGCGGAAGTCCGCCACGGCGCGCGGGTCCACCGGCGTGTAGGGGCTGTGGGTGATCGTGAAGGCGACCTGCACGTAGGCGCGGTAGGAAGGGTCGCGGCGCAGGCGGTCGAGGATCCCGGCGAAGTCCGAGTCGTTCGCGGTGAGCGCGTACAGGTCGGCGACGCCGGGGCGGCGCCGGTGGACGTTCTCGAGCCGGACTCCCTGCCCGTAGTTCAAGTCCGCGGAGGCCATGGGGTGCCCGCTCCAGAAGTGCGTGTCGTAGCCTTGTGCCGCGAAGGCCTCCGCGGCGAGGTACAGGGAGTCCGGCAGGAGGGCGGGGTGCCGGAAGACACCGTGCCGATCCACCTGGGTCCCCGAGAAGAGGGAGGCGTAGGCCGGCCCCGACTGGTCCGTCTCCGTCTGGTGACGCTGGAAGACGACGCTCTCGCGGGCGAAAGCGGCCAGGTTCGGCGTGTAGGGCACGTCCTTCCCGTAGGGAGCGATGCGGTCGCGGTTCAGCGTGCAGGTGGCGTAGAGCAGCACCAGCCGCGGCCGGCGGGGAGGCGCCGGGCGACAGGCGCCCAGGCCGAGCACGGCGACGAGGAAGAGAGCGACGCGAGGGCGCATCGGATCGTCCATGTTATCCCCGGCGGGGTGTATCGTCGCGCCATGGCCGAATCGAACGCGCGCATCCGGGGCCGCGTGGCGCTCGTCGCCACTCTCGTGCTCCTCTCCGTGAGTGTTGTCCCGGCCCTGCCACGACCGCAGGCCGCTCCAGTCGCTCCCGCGTTCCCGCCGGAGCTCGTCGACTGGGTCCCGTACGAGGGCAACCCGCTCCTCGCCGGGACGGGGAGGGACACCTGGGACCGCGAGATCCGCGAGCGCGGGTTCATCCTCCGCGAAGGCGGCGCCTGGCGGCTGTGGTACACGGGCTACGACACGACCCGGAGCGAGACCAAGTCACTCGGCTACGCCACCTCGCCCGACGGCCTGCGCTGGACGCGGCACCCCGGCAACCCCGTGTTCGACGGGGTCTGGACCGAGGACGTCTTCGTCGTGAAGCACGGGGGCGTCTACCACATGTTCGCGGAGGGAGTGAACGACGTCGCGCACCGGCTCACGTCCCCCGACGGCGTGCGCTGGGAAGAGCGGGGACGCTTGGACATCCGGACACGGTCAGGGCAGCCGCTCTCCGCGGGGGCGTACGGAACGCCGACGGTCTGGGTCGAGAACGGGACCTGGTACCTCTTCTACGAGCGCGACGACAAGGGGGTGTGGCTCGCCACCTCGACCGACCTGCGGGTGTGGACGAACGTGCGGGACGAGCCCGTCATCGCCCTGGGGCCGGCGGCCTACGACCGTCACGCCGTCGCGCTCAACCAGGTCGTGCGTTACCACGGTCGGTACTATGGCGTCTACCACGCGAACGCCGACCCGGAGTGGAAGGGGCCGTGGACGACGTGCCTCGCCGCCTCGGACGACCTCGTGCGCTGGGAGAAGTACCCGGGAAACCCCGTCATCCGGAGCGACGACTCGAGCGGGGTCCTGGTAGACGACGGCCGTCGCCTCCGGCTCTACACGATGCACCCCGCGGTCAAGCTCTGGCTGCCGCGGGGCGCGCCGGCCCTCCGATAGAGGTCCGCCCGGGAGGCCGCGGGCTCAGCGCCCGTTCACGGCCGGGCCGCCCGCACGAGGGCGTCGATGTGCCCGGCCGGCGTGCCCGGCGAGAGGCCGCCGCCCGCGGAGAGAATGAACCCGCCCCCCGCCGCGACCTTGTCCACGCACGCGCGCGCCTCGCGGAGGACCTGCTCCGGAGTGCCCCGGACGAGCGTGTCGAGCGGAGCCACGTTGCCGAGGAGCGCCATGCGGGGGACCGCGGCCCGGACGGCGGCGATGTCCATCTCGTGGCTGAAGTTCCACACCTCGCAGTGGAGCTGGCCCATGCGGGGCAGCAGGTGCGGGCACGGCGTGTCGTTGTGGTAGATGCGGAGGAGGCCGGGGAAGGCGTCGAAGACGCGCTGCAGGTACGGCAGGGCCATCTGGTCGAAGCCCCGCGGAGACAACATCCCCGGCAGGTCGTCGAGCACGAGCACGCCGAGGGGCTCGCGGATCCGCGCGAGCTGGGCCCGCAGGAACGCGATCACCGTTTCAGTGAAGACGTCGAGCGCGGCGTGGGTCGCCTCCGGCTCCGCTGCCGTCGCCTCCAGGAAGGTCGTCGTTCCGAGCACGTGCGCGGCGACGGCCAGCGGTCCGCGCGCCGCCACGAAGTGGATCCGGTGCGGCTCCGGGAGGCCGCCCTTCTCCAGGCGCTCCAGCCGCCGCAGGACGAGCGGCATCAGGCCGTCCGTCTCCGGGTCGGGGCGCGGCAGCTTCGCCCAGTCCGACGGCGGGAGCTCGATGTGGCGCAGCGACGGCGGCGAGTCGGCGCGCCACACGACGCGGGCCCCGAAAGCACTCGGCTCGTTGGCCATGCCGTACTCGACCCAGAAGCCCGGGAGGAAGACCACGTCCGGGAAGCGCGCCAGCACCTCCAGGTACGTGTCGAGCCACGCGCGGGTGTCGAGGAAGAAGTCGAGCGTGTGCATGCCGGCGAAGCCGGGCATCCACGGACTGTCGACGATGAGGGCGACCGGGATCCGCTCCGGCACCCCGCCGCGGGCGGCCACGAGGAAGTCCTGCCAGGCCGTGGGGAGAGTCATTCCGAGGGACTCCGCTTGGACGGGTCCCGAGGAACCGCCGGCGGGCCGGCGGATTCCTCCTCGCCTCGCCGGACGAAGCTCGTCGGGCTCACACGTCCTTCGCCGAGGCGACCGGCGTACCCCTCGCACGCCGACTCGTCCGAACATGCTCGGGGTGGCATCAGATGCCACTGTCCGCGCTGAAACCGCCGTCCACCGGGATGACCGCCCCGGTGACGAACGAGGCGGCGTCGCTGCAGAGCCACAGCACCGGCCCCTGCAGCTCGGCGGGGTCGCCGAAGCGTCCCATCGGCGTCCGGGCCAGGATCGTCTTCGCGCGTTCGCTGAGCGTGCCGTCCTCCCGGACGAGCACCCCGCGGTTCTGCTTCGCCACGAAGAAGCCGGGCGCGATCGCGTTGACGCGCAGGCCCTCGCCGAAGCGCCGGGCGAGGTCCACGGCCATCCACCGCGTGAAGCTCTCGATCGCCGCTTTGGCGACGGAGTAGCCGAGGACACCGCTCACCGCCTGGGTCGCCGCCATCGACGAAATGTTCACGACGCTGCCCTTCCTCTGCCGTGCCATGGCCTCCCCGAACACCAGCGTCGGGTAGACGGTGCCGTGGAGGTTGAGGCGGACGACTTCCTCGAAGGCGGGAAGCGACATCTCGAAAGCAGGAGCGTCGTCGGTCCGGGCTCCGGCCACGTGGCCGCCGGCGGCGTTGACGAGGATGTCCACCCGCCCCCACTCGGAGAGGAGCGCCTCCCGCGCCGCGACGAGCGCCCTCGCGTCGAGGACGTCCGCGACGAGGGCCATGGCCGGCGCCCCCGCCCTCTGCAGGGCCTCGGCCTTCGCCTCTGCAGCTTCGCGGTTGCGGCCGAGCACCACCACCCTCGCTCCGGCGGTTCCGAGCGCCTCGGCCATGCTGCCGCCGAGAACGCCGTACCCGCCGGTAACGACGGCGACCCGTCCCTCGAGGTCGAACTCGGCCGGGGCCATGGTCTTCAGTTCCCCGGAACGTAGCGGCTCGTGATCGCCACGTAGTACCCCAGGTCGTGCGCGGGGCGCTCGTAGCCGTCCGGGATCGGCTTCCCCGAGAACGTCTGGAAGTAGAGGACGCAGGCGTCCCGCCACCAGCGCGCCTCCTTCTCCTGGATGGCGAGGAAGGCGCGCACCTGCTCGTAGCGCTCGGCGTCGACCCGGCCCTCCAGCGACTTCCACGTGGCCTGCATGCGGCGCACGGACTCGACGCCGCCGTAGTAGTGGCGCACCAGCTCTTCCCAGAGCGTCCGCCCCGAGGCCACCCGGTGGTCCCAGCTCACGTGGTGGAACCACAACAGGTACTTCTCCGGGACCTCGTCGAGGCGGCCGAAGACGTCGGCCACGGGCGGGAAGTACTGGCCCACGGCGTTGCTCCCGCTCGCGGTGCGGTCGAAGCCGATGCCGTTCGCGTCGGCCCGGTGGTAGTAGAGCGACGTCCAGTCGGCGCGGGGCCCGCCGCTCACCCACGGCCCGGGGCCGTAGTGGTGGCCGCGGGCCATCTGGTGGTGCAGCCCCAGCGGCGTCATGTAGTCGACCGCCGCCTCCCGCGAGGCGAGCATCATCTCCCTCACGGGCCGGACGAGGGCCGGGTCGTTGCCCAAGGTCATCCGGATCCACTCGTCGGCGATCCGCTCCGACGTCAGCGCGTGGTCCCAGGCCAGGCGCCCGAAGGCGTACCAGTTGGCGCAGGCGAAGACCGACCCGCACCAGTTGCGGTCCGTCCCGACGTTGGCGACGCCCGCCATGCCCGTCTGCCGGTAGCCGTGCAGGGTGCCGTCGATCACCGTCGCGACCGTCGAGCCGTCGCCCCGCGCGTGCGTATCCGCTCGGAGGGCCTCCTCGAAAAGCGGCGCGAGGTAGACGAGGTGCGTCGCGAACCCCAGGTACTCCTGCGTGATCTGGAGCTCCATCATCAGCGGGGTCTTCGGCATCGCGCCGAAGAGCGGGTGGAAGGGCTCCCGCGGCTGGAAGTCGATGGGGCCGTTCTTCACCTGCACCAGCACGTTCGGCCGGAAGGCGCCGTCGAGGGGCGTGAACTCGTTGTACGCCTGCTTCGCCCGGTCGTCGGGCACCTCGTGGGAGTAGACGAAGGCCCGCCACATCACGACGCCCCCGTGCGGCGCGAGGGCGTCGGCCAGCACGTTCGCCCCGTCCGCGTGCGTGCGGCCGTAGTCCTGCGGCCCGGGCTGGCCCTCGGAGTTGGCCTTCACCAGGAAGCCGCCGAAGTCGGGGACGAAGCCGTAGATCTCGTCGGCCTTGCGCTTCCACCACGCCGCGACCTCGGGGTCGAGCGGGTCGGCCGTCTTCAGCCCCCCGATCTCGATCGGCGCGCTGAACCGGGCGGTCAGGTAGACGCGGATCCCGTACGGCCGGAACACGTCCGCGAGTGCTTTGGCCTTGGCGAGGTATTCGGCGGCCAGGCTCGTCGCGTTCGCGTTGACGTTCGTGAGGACCGTGCCGTTGATCCCGATCGAAGCGTTCGCCCGCGCGTAGTCCGTGTAGCGCGGCGAGCGGTAGTCGGGCAGCTTGTGCCAGTCCCAGAGGGAGAAGCCGGCGTACCCCCGCTCCACCGTCCGGTCGAGGTTGTCCCAGTGGTCGAGCACCCGGCGCCGGATCCGGGGGGCCTCGACGATCGACAGGCCCTCGACAAGCTGGTGGGTCTGCATCAGCCCCAGGAAACGGAAGACGCCGTACAGGACGCCTATGTCGGTGTTCGCCGCGATCACCGTGGCGCGCTTGCCGGCGACCCGGGTCGAGCGGATCACGAAGCCTTCCTCGCCGGTGCGCCCGAGGTCCGCCCCGAGGTCCATCTCCGCGACGAACGACGAGCGGGCCGGCGTGCCGGCCACGAGCACGCCGTCGCGCGCGATCGACGGCACGAACGGAACGTCCGCGTCGAGCAGCCCGCGAAGGCCGCGAGCGAGCTCGCTTCGCGCCGCGAGCAGCGTCGGCGTTCCGGCCTCCATCGCCACCCCGGTGATCGATGCGCGGTAGCTCTTCAGCACCTGCGGGTCGGCGACGGGTCGGTACGGCAGCCACAGCTCGTAGCCGTCCTCGGCGCCCGCGCCGGCGGTCGCTGCCAGCAGCGGGAGCAGCAGGACCGCGGCGCGCTTCACACGCGCCGTCAGGAGGGAACCTCCGGGACGCGCGCGTCGGCCGGGTCGGCCCACCGGTCGTTGGGAACGAGCGGCGTCCACCCCGGCCGGAGCGGGTCCTGGTCGTAGGGATAGGAGCCGAGGCGCAGGAAGAGCTCGTGGTACTCGGCCAGCTTCTCGCGGTCGAGGCGCACGCCCAGGCCCGGTCCCGTGGGCACCGCGATCGCGCCGCCCTCGTACTTCATCTTCCCGCCCGCGATCACGTCGTCGGCCAGGTGGTGGTAGTGGGCGTCGGCGGCGAAGCTGAGGTTGGGGACGACCGCGCCCAGGTGGAGCATCGTGGCGAGCTGGATCCCGAGCTCGCCGGAGGAGTGGACGGCCACCCCGAGCTGGAAGGTCTCGCAGATCCCGGCCGCCTTGACGCAGGGCCGGATCCCGCCCCAGAAGGTCGTGTCGAGCAGGATCACGTCGACGGCCGTGTCCAGCACGTTCGCCGACAGCTGCTCGAAGGTCACGACCACGGTGTTCGTGGCGAGGGGCATCCTCACCTTCTCGCGGACGCGGCGCATGCCGTTGAGGCCGAAGACCGGGTCCTCGAGGTAGTCGTTTCGGAGGCCCTCGATCTGCTGGCCGAACCAGATGGCCTGCTCGGCCGACCACACTCCGTTCGGATCGAAGCGGAAGCGGTCCCCGGGAAGCGCGTCGGCCAGCGCCCGGTAGCACTCGAGCTCGTACTCCGGCGGAAAGACGCCCCCCTTGAGCTTGTGGGACGTGAAGCCGTGCGACTTCTTCAGGGCCCGGGCCTGCGCCACGAGCTGCTCGGCGGTGCGGACCTCGCCCGAGCCGCCCTTCGCTCGCGGGTAGCGGAAGAAGAGGTACGAAGCGAACGGCACGCGCTCGCGTAGGCGCCCGCCGAGGATCTCCGACACCGGCACGCCCCACTTCTGCCCGAGCAGGTCCAGGCACGCGAACTCGAGCGCGGCCACGACCTGGGTCCGGTTGTTGTAGAGCGACGCGGTCGGGTTCGCGATCAGGAACCGCATCTCCTCGATGCGAGCGGGGTCGCGGCCGACGAGATACGGCTTCAGCCCGTGGAACGCGGCGGTGGCGCTCTCCCCGCCGCCGCCCATCTCGCCGAGGCCGACGAGCCCCTCGTCGGTCTCCACTTCCACGATCGTGCGGACGAAGCGTCCCCAATGGCAGCCATTCGCGTGGCGAAGCGGCGCCTCGAGGGGGACGGTGACGGGTGTCGCCCGGATATCGGCTATGCGCACTTGGAGCAATCCGGTGAGAGGCGGGGATTATATGCGTGGTCCGGCACGATGACAGGGGCGGGCGCCCGCTCCCGGCACGGTCGGAGGGCGGGGCCGACGCCCCGGGGGAGCGTCGGCCCCGAACCGTCGGCGACTCGGATCCCCTAGAAGAGCAAGCGCGCCCCCAGGCGGATGTTGCGCTCGCCGACACCCGTCGTCGATGTAATGAACCCGAAAGTGCCGGCATTGGAGACATCGTTGCCGGGTTGGGCGAAGTTGGGATGGTTCAGCGCATTCAGCGCCTCGGCACGGAGCTGCAGCTTGAGGCTCCTGGCCAGCGTGAACGTCCGGAAGAGGCCGAGATCGACGTTCCAGAAACCCGGCCCCCGGATGGGGTTTCGGCCCGCGTTTCCGAACCGCTGCTCCTGGCCAGCGGGGATGCTCACCGCGGCGAAAGCGCTCCGGTCGAAGTACTGATAGGTGTTGCGATCGGCTCCCGCAGGTGGGCTCCCCTTCAGGTTGTCAGGATAGACCGCCACCACGTCCTTGACCTTGTCGGGGTATTGCCCGCTCCCCTGCGCGAGCAGGTTTCCAGCAGTACCCTGGACGATGTTGATCGGCTGGCCGCTCTGGATGCTCATGAGGCCGTTCAGCTGCCACCCTCCGAAGAGCGCGCTGGCGAGGCCCCCGGTGGCCCAGCGCCGGCCGCGGCCGAACGGCAGGTCGCAGGCCCAGTACGCCTGGAGGTTGTGGGTCCGGTCGTAGCCCGCGACGGCCTTGTTGAGCTCCTTGGCCGGAGGGTACGGTATCCTCGGATTGGCGTCGTTGTCTGCGTAGTTGGTCGTCTTCGACAGCGTGTAGGCAACCCCGAACTGGGCGCTGGCCATGCGGCCTCGGAGCTCCGCCTGCAGGCCGTTGTAGGTGGTGTCCCCGAACGGCTTGATCATGTTGATGTCCTGTGTGAGCCCGAAACTGGCCAGCGCGCGTCCTGCATTGCCTGTGCCGGGAGCCGAGGTGTTGATGTTGACGAACCCCATCTGGCCGATCGCCCGTGTCCCGACATAGCCGACCTGCGCGGTCAGCCAGGAGGCCAGCTCACGCTGCACCATGACGTTCCAGGAATGGATGACGTTCCGCTCCGGTTTCTTCGGGTAGGTGGTCGTGCTCACACCCGAAGGCAGCTTCATGACGCCCACGCCGAGGTCCGGCGCGGCGCCGTAGACCGCGGTATTGAGTCCCTGCCGCAGTGTCGTCACCGGCAGATAGGCGTTGTTGACGCCGTTGAAGGTGGCCGTGGGATGGGACCATATGTTCACGATCGGGTACGCGTTGCGGAAGTCGATGAAGGGCCTGGGGTCGAGGGTCTGACCGTACCCCGCGCGAGCCACCGTCTTGTCGTTGAGGCGATAGGCAAGGCCGGCGCGCGGCAGCAGGCGGCCGCTTCCTGAGCTGGCTCCGGTGTTGACGGGTACATCGCCAACGCCGCCGTTGTAGACGTTCCCGTCCTCGGGATCGAAGCGGGAAACACCCAGCCCCCCGCCGCGAGTCGGGAACGGGTAGATCTCCCACCGGAGTCCGTAGGTGAACGTCAGGGCGCGTGTCGCCTGCCAGGTGTCCTGCACGTAGGCGGCATACGCCTTCATGCGGAACGAGTTCGGGTTGCGGAGCTGGTCGACCTTGCCGGCAGTGCTCGGCAGCCCGAGCAGGAAGGCCGCCCAGGAGTTGAACCTCGCGTCTGACGGCGCGGGCGCGTTCTGCAGCATCGTCGTTTGGCCATTGAACCCGAACGTGCCCCGCGGCGTCTGGAACGTCCCGCCCTGTGGCTGGAAGTGATTCATCTGCTGGTTCTGGTAGTCGAATCCAGCACGGAACATGTGCGGCCCTTTGAACCAGGAGAGGTTCACCGACGCCACGTACTGGTTGTCCCGGAACTGGAAGGGACTGCCGGTGTTCGTGTTCCCCATGTTGGCCCAATTGGTGATCTGGAACCCGGGGATTCCCCCCTGCAGCCGATCGGGGCCGTTGGTGCCGGGGATGTTCAGAACCTCCAGACCGTAGTTCTTGTCGATGTCGAGGTTCTCCCCACCCAGCACCTGATGGGTGAACCCGAAGTTGGCATCCAACTGCAGGTTCGGACTGAGCGTGTAGGCGACGCCCACGCCAAGGACCTGAGTGCGCCCGGGGGCGTTGCCCGGGTTGCCGCCGTTGAG
Source organism: Vicinamibacteria bacterium (assembly GCA_041489115.1). Lineage (GTDB taxonomy): Bacteria > Acidobacteriota > Vicinamibacteria > Fen-336 > Fen-336 > DATBSL01. Next base: position 10,891 of record JBGPQQ010000016.1, read on the forward strand.
CGCGTCGCCACCGACTTCTTCGAGAGCGGGCGGATCGAGGATGTTGTGCGGGGAGTTGCTGTAGCGCGCGAACAGCGACAGCTTCTTGCTCGCGCTGTAGTTGACCTTGAAGTCCATGTTGGTGCGGTTGAACGCCGCGACGCCCTGCGCGGTGTAGTTGTTGGCGTAGCCAGGCGTCGTCGGCATTGGCATGTTCTCGATGAACCACAATGCGGCTGGATCGATGCGGCCCGCCGGGATCACGTTGCCCGGGAATGGCGTGCGCAGGGCGGGGTTGGCGTTGGACGCCGGATCGTAGATCGTCACGCCGGTTGCGCTGAAGTCGCCGGCCCGGAGGTCTGCCGGTGGGAGGCTGTACAGCCGGATCGGGGAATTGACCCGCTGGGTGGTGCGCTCCACGTTGGCGAAGAAGAACAGCTTGTCCTTGATGATGGGACCGCCCAGGTTGCCGCCGAACTGGGCAAGGATGTTCTTGTTGTTTTGCGGCGTCGTCTGGAAGTAGTTCCGCGCCCTCAGCTCGCTGTTGGTGGAGTACCCCCAGGCGGTTCCGTGAAGCTTGTTCGTACCCGACTTGACGACCACGTTGACCGCGGCGCCGCCCGCGAGGCCCTGTTCGGGGGCGTAGGAGTTCGTGACGATGCTGACCTCCTCGATCGCCTCCGCCGACGGCACATAGGCGGTGTTGGTCGGAAGCCAGACATACACCACGCTGGCGCCGTCGACCTTTGTCTGGTTCTGCATTCGCGACACGCCATTCACGTTGAACGACATGGACCTCTGCGGGCTTCCCGCTTGGGAGTTCATTTCGCCAGGGCCGCCCTGGTTTCCAGCCCGGTCGATCACCGCCCCCGGAACGATCTGCATCAGGCTCTGGTAGTTGCGGCCGGTGCTGCCCATGAGCGGCAGATCGTTGACCTGACGGGCGGTCTGGGTCACGTGGATGTCGGCCCGATCCGTCTGCAGCGGAGCGGTAACGGCGACCACCTCGACGGTCTCGCTGATCCCGGAAACCTCCAGCCGGGCATCGACGCGGCGGACGGCGTTCGAGTCGACCCTGACGCCCTTCTGCACGAGGGTCTTGAAGCCCGGGGTCTCGAAGGTTACGTCGTAGACGCCGGGAAGGAGATCACTGAAGAGGTAGACGCCGCGGTCGTCGGTGGTCGCACTCTTCGCGACGTTCGTACCGACGTTCAATGCCTGAACCTTCGCACCCGCGGCGCCGCCGCCGCTCGTGTCAGTGACGTTGCCCGTGAGCGTTCCGTAGAGGACCTGTGGGTGCACCCTCTGGGGCACGGCGAGCGCCATAACCGTCGCCATGAGCACCAGAGCGACGAGCCGCCCCCGCCCCGCCGCGGCCGGCCTCTCGATCGCCCCGATTCGCCTTCTGATGAAAGAGAGCATCGCCTTGTCTCCTGTCTCCGAATGCTGTGGATCCTGGCGCCGCGCTGGGTGCGGTGTCGCAACGGCGGACGGGCCGCCAGGCGCAGAGCACCTGCCCAGTCCGTTCTCACCGTGCTGGCACGCATGCAGGACGCGCACAGGACCCGCCTCACCGGGTGTTCGCCCCAACTAGGGCCGAATGGCGTCTTTATAGCGACTCTCCACGCCGGCTGTCAACAGTTGTGAATGCTGCACCCTGCGGCCCACCAGCCTGGCTCGCCTCGAGCGAAGAGCTGGCTGGGAACCCTCTGGAGGATGAGGATGTGCCTCCTGGGTGGCCGGCTACCGGGATCCGTCGTGGATATAAGACATCTATATGTCGGTAGTTACGGCGTGTCGGGCCGCAGCGCTGCTGGAATCTCAAGCTCGGCCGGCGCAGCTTCGACCGCGCGCGAGGCGCCGACGCCTTCGGTACGCGCATCAGCCAGATGGGGAACCCGGCCGGACCGGACGCACGAATAACGGACTGTTTGTCCCAAGGTGAATCAATAGGAGGAGCACTCTTCCGGGCCGCGCACCCCGATGCTCTTGGCCTTCTGCGCCTGGATCAACTGGTTGTAGATCTCTAGGTGTTCCCTGTGGGCGAGCTTGGCCATGCAGCCGAAACAGCGCGCATCGAGCGCCAGCTCCCGCTCCAGGTGCGCCTGCGCCTCGTCGCTGCGCTTCTGCTCGAAGAGCACCGCCCCGAGGTAGTAGTTGGCCTGCGGGGAACGCGGGGCCTGACGCAGCACCTGCTCGAGCTCCCCCTCGGCGGCGCCGAGCTGGCCGGACGAGTACAGCGAGACGCCCAGCCGAAGCCGCACCTGAACGTTCTCCGGTGCCGACTTGAGGACTTCCCGGTAGGCCTGCGTCGCCAGCGCGTGCTCCTGCAGCTCGTAAAGGCAGTCCGCGGCCAGGACCATCAATGGCGAATCCAGGGGCGGGAAGCCGTAACCGTCGGCCTATCGAAGGAGTCGCAGCGCCTCGTCTTTCTCACCCGCGAGGGCAGGCACACGGCGAGGAGCAGGACGACCCGCGCCGCCGTCATCAACGCGCCGTCTCCACGACGTGCAGCACCCGATTGACGGCCGGTTTCTCGACACGCTGCACGATCCCGCTGGGCCACGGGATCTCGACGTGGGCGATGCTCGTTTCCGCCGAGCCCGAAGTGCACGCGCTTGTCGCTGGCGGAGTAGATCCCGTTCGCGGTGGTCACGTACTCGTGGAGCGTGCGACCCGAGGGCAGCACCAGCCGGACGCGCGCGCCGATGCCGTCCCGGTTGCTCCGGTTGCCCTGGAGATCGAGAAGGATCCAGTTGTGGGCCGCCCCGCCCTTCTTCACGAAGAGCGCGGCGGGCCCGTTGAGCCGGGACACGGCCACTTCCAGGGTGCCGTCGTTGTCGAAGTCGGCCGCCGCCACCCCGCGCCACGCGCCGGCGACCGTGAGGTCGGGGCCGACTCGCCCGGAGAGGTCCTCGATCCGGCCCTCACCCACGTTCCGGTACAGGAAGCAGGCCTCCTCGTACTTCGCCCCGGGGCTGTAGAGCTCGACGTTGTCGACCACGTGCGAGCCGGCCACGAAGATGTCCTTCCAGCCGTCGTTGTCGATGTCGAGGAACCGGGTGCTCCAGCCGCTGTGCGCGGCCGAGGCCGACCCGACCGCAGACGGGAACGTCCGATCGAGGAAGAAGCCCTTGCCCTGGTTGGCGAAGAGCGTGAAGTAGTCCCGCACCAGATCGGTCATGAAGATGTCGGGCCAACCGTCGTTGTCGAAGTCCTTGAAGTCGCAGCCCAGCGGCCTGGACGTGCGCGAGGGCCGTCGACGGGACGCACGAGGAAAGTGCCAGTGCGAGCAGCAGCCAGCCCATCAGGACATTCTAAGGGGAGCGGGGACTACAATGCCGGGCGAGTGCGCCGCATCAGCCCTACCGCGTTCCGTATCGCCCGACGCGGGACCTCCCGCGAGATCAACCGGCAGATCGCCCTGAACCTGGTCCGCTCGAAGCAGCCGATCTCCCGCGCGGACCTCGCCCGCCTCATGGGCGTGCGCCGGGGCGCCATCAGCCGGCTGGTGGACGAGCTGCTCAGCGCGGGGCTGGTCTTCGAGGGCGCGAAGGGCGAGAGCCGGCGCGGGCGGAAGCCCACGCACCTGTACATCGAGACGCGTCGGCGGTGCGTGGTGGCCGTGGACGTCAGCGCCAGCCACACGGCCGTCCTGGTCACGGACCTCCTCGGGCACACGCTGCTCGACGTGACCGAGTTCCCGACCCGCCGCCATCCCCAGCCGCTCGTGAACGAGCTGGCCCGGAACATCGGCCAGATCCTGGCCGGCCATCCGGAGGTCGGCGAGTGTGTCGGCATCGGGGTGGCGATCTCGGGGCTGGTGAACGAAGGGCGCCTCAAGTTCTCCCCCACCCTGGGCTGGCGGGACGTGGACCTCCTCGAGCCGTTGGCGGCGGCGACGAAGCTGCCGGTCGTCGTCGAGAACTCCTGCAAGGCCTGCGTGCTCGCCCAGGTGTGGGCGGTGCGCGGCGACGCGCCCGTCGACGGCCCCGTCGCTTTCGTCAACGTCTCTGACGGGGTCGGCGTCGGCATCGCGGTCGACGGGAAGCTGCTCCGGGGCGCCAACAACGTGGCCGGGGAGTTCGGTCACGTTCCGCTCAACATGTACGGCCCCCGCTGCTCGTGCGGGCAGCGGGGGTGCTGGGAGGCGTACGCGTCGAAGCGGGCGACGATCGCGCGGTACCGCGGCACGGACCCCTCCTGGCCCGAGTCGGTCGGGACCGGGTCCGTGACGATCGAGCACGTCATCGCGTGCGCGCGGGCGGGCGAGGGGAGGGCCCTGGAGGCGCTCCGGGAGACGGGCTACTACCTCGGCCGGGGCTTCGCGACCATCATCAAGACGATCGACCCGAAGCGGATCTACGTCGGCGGCGAGATCACGGTGGCGTGGGACCTCATCGCCGCGACCGTCCAGGACGCGCTGCGCGAGGACGCGGTCATCCGCGAGGCGGGCGAGACGGAGATCCTCACCGTCGCCCTCGGGGAGTATCCCCGGCTGCGTGGCGCCGCGGCGCTCATCCATACCCCCGCCTTCGCCGCGCCCGACGTCTCGTGAAGCCCGTAAACTAGCCGAATGGCCGACGACCGGGGATCGCCCGCCCGCCTCATCGCCGCGCGCCCGCCCGGGCCGGACGAGCTGCGGCGCTTGCGGGAGCTGCTCGAGGCGGTGGCGAACGACCGCTCGCTGCTGGCCCAGCTGCCCGAGGAGGAGCGACGGCGGCTCCTCGTGGCCGCCGGCCGGACGGTCCACCCCGAGACGGAGCAGAAGCGCC
>JBGPQQ010000017.1:0-15358 GCA_041489115.1 Vicinamibacteria bacterium
CGCGGGCGATCCCGCGCGCCCGGCGAGGACCCGGGCGACGGGCGGCCCGCTCGCGTTCATGAACGCGAGCGGCTTGACGAGGAGCGCCTCCACCCCGGCGAGGGACGTCTCCGCCACCCAGGCGTCGCCCTCGACTCGGCCCGCCGCCCGGGCACGGGCGGCGAGCGCGTCCACGGCCATGAAGCCGGCGTTGTGGCGGGTCCGGCGGTAGCGCTCGCCGGGGTTGCCGAGGCCGACCACGAAGCGCACGGCGGCCCTTCGCCCGCCGAGGGGCTACTTCTTCTCCTTCTTCTCGGCCTTCTCGGGCTTGCCGGCCTTCTCGGGCTTGCCGGCCTTTTCGGGTTTGCCGGCCTTCTCGGGCTTGCCGGCCTTCTCGGGTTTCTCCTCGGCCTCGCCCTCGGCCTTCTCGGCCTTGCCCTTCTTGATGACCTCGGGCTCCTCCGCCGCCGCCTCGGCGGGCGCGGCCTCGACGGTCGCCGCCTCCGCGGCGACCTCGGCCCGCGGCAGCACCACGTGCGCGATCACCAGCTCGGGCTCGTCCAGCACCTTCACCTTGTCGCCGAGCTTCAGGTCGGAGACGCGCAGGTGCTTGCCGAGCTCGAGGTGGGAGATGTCCACCGCGATCTTCTCGGGGATGTCCGCGGGCAGGCACTCGAGCTCGAGCTCGCGGGTGACGAAGTCCACGATCCCGCCCTGGAGCTTCACGCCCACCGGCGTGCCCTCGAGCTCGACGTGGACCCTGACCTGCAGCGCCTTGTCGAGCGCGACCTCGTAGAAGTCGGCGTGGAGGAGGTTCCCGCGCACCGGCTCGCGCTGGAACTCCTTGAGGATGACCTTGCGGCGCGTGCCGGCGAGGTCGAGGTCGAAGAGGGTGTTCTCGCCGGAGGCGCTCTTCAGGATCGCCCCGATCTCGACCGGCGAGATGGCGACGGGCGTCGCGTCCTTCCCCGTTCCGTAGAGGACCCCGGGGATCATCCCTTGGCGGCGGAGCCGGCGGTTCACGTTCTTTCCGGTCTCGCTCCGGCTCTCCGCCGGCACGACGAATTCAGGCATCTCGTACTCCCACGGATACTGCGTTTCTAGACGAAGAGGCTGGTGACCGACGTCTCCTCGTGGATGTTCTTGATCGCCCTCGCGAGGAGCTCCGCGATGGTGAGCACCACGATCTTCCCGCTCGCGAGCTTCTCCGGCCCGAGCGGCATGGAGTCGGTGACGATGAGCTTGGAGAGCGGGCTCTTCTCGATCCGCTCGATGGCGTGCCCGGACAGCACGGCGTGAGTGCAGGAGGCCAGCACCTCCCGCGCCCCCGCCGCCTTGATGGCCTCGGCCACCTTGGTGAGGGTGCCCGCGGTGTCGACGATGTCGTCCACGATGAGGGCGGTCTGCCCCTCGACGTCGCCGATGACGTGGTGCACCTCGGCCACGTTCGGCTGGTCGCGCCGCTTGTCCACGATGGCGAGGCTCGCGTCGAGCCTCTTCGCGTACGCGCGGGCGCGCTCGACACCCCCGGCGTCCGGCGAGACCACCACGAGGTCCCCGAGGGCCATTTTCTGCACGTGCTCGATGATGACGGGCGCGGCGAAGAGGTGGTCGACCGGGATGTCGAAGAAGCCCTGGATCTGCGCGGCGTGCAGGTCCACGGTGAGCACGCGGTCGGTGCCCGCGGTCGAGAGGAGGTCGGCCACGAGCTTGGCCGAGATCGGCACCCGCGGCTTGTCCTTGCGGTCCTGCCGGCCGTAGCCGTAGTAGGGCAGCACCGTGGTGAGCCGCGAGGCGCTCGAGCGCTTGAAGGCGTCGAGCATCAGCAGCAGCTCCATGAGGTTCTCGTTCACCGGCGCGCTGGTGGGCTGCACCACGAAGACGTCCGCCCCGCGGACGTTGTCGTGGATCTGGAACCACACCTCGCCGTCGCTGAACCGCGCGAGGTGGGCACGGCCGATCGGCACCCCGAGGTACCGGGCGATCGACTCGCCCAGCGCGGGGTGCGCGCTCCCGGTGAAGATCTTCAGCTCTCTGCGCATGACCGGACGCTCTCGACGCCGTGGGGTGGCTGGGGCGGAAGGATTCGAACCTTCGATCCGGGGTCCAAAGCCCCGCGCCTTACCACTTGGCCACGCCCCAACGCGCGGGGGTGCTACCCCTCGGAGACCTCCTTGCCGGCGGCCTCGCCGCCCGGCGCCGGAGCCGGCGCCGGAGCCGGCGGCGCCGCCGGGGCGCCGGAGGAGACCTGTTGCTTGTAGACCCCGAGGATCTTCTCCTCGAGGTACTGGCGCATCTGGTTGTTGAGCGGGTGGGCGATGTCCTTGAACGTCCCGTCCTTCCGCTTCTTGCTCGGCATGGAGACGAACAGGCCCTTCGGGCCGTTGATGACCTTGATGTCCGTCACCACGAAGCAGTGGTCGAACACGATCGACACGAACGCCTTGAGCTTCTCGTCGTCCACCGGGATGACCTTGACGTCGGTGATCTCCATGTTGACCGCTCCTCTCGACCCCTCGACGGCCCCCTTCAGCGAACCCGCGCCCGACCCCACGCCGCCCGGTACTGGTCGAGGGTCACCGTCGGCGCCACGAGGGCCCGGAAGCCCTCGCCGGCCAGCGCCGCTCGCGCCCTCTCGGCCGGGCGCGCCCCCTCGAACAGCCCGAAGTAGCTCGCGCCGCTCCCGGAGAGGGCGGCGAGACGCGCTCCCTCCTCCAGGAGAACGGCTCGAATGCGCCGGACCTGCTCGCGCAGGTCGGGCGCCTCCTCCAGTGCCGCCTCCTCGAGGTCGTTCACGAGGAACCGGAAACCGCCGGCTCCCTCCAACTCCCTCGATACAAAGTAGAAGATGCTATTACTGTTCAAACGGGGTGTCAATCCAGCATCCACCCGGGCGAAGACCCGGGCCGTCGAGACGTGGATCCCGGGGTCCACGACGACCACGTGGGCCCGCAGCTGGCGGCGCAGGGGGTACACCTCGTCCCCCCGGGAAAGCCCCAGGGCGGTCCCCCCGAGCAGGAAGTACGGGACGTCCGCGCCCAGGCGGCGGGCCAGCCGGTGGAGGCCGTCCGGCCCGAGGCCCGTTTTCCACAGGCGGTCGAGGCCGAGGAGGACGGCGGCCGCGTTGCTCGAGCCCCCGCCGAGCCCGCCGCCGACCGGGATCCGCTTGCGGATCTCGATCTCGACACCGCTCGACACGCGACCGTAGGCCCGCAGCGCCTCCGCGGCCCGCGCGGCGAGGTTCGTCCCGTCGGTGGGCACGAGCGGGTGGTCGCAGCGCACCGTGACGGCCCGCGGGCGGGGCCGCAGGACGATGTCGTCGTGCAGGTCGATCGTCTGGAAGAGGGTGCGGAGCTCGTGATTCCCGTCGTCGCGCAGCCCCAGGACCTCGAGGCCGAGGTTGACCTTGGCGTAGCTGCGGAGACGGAGCGCGCGGGGCATCAGCGTCCCCCGAGGAGCCGACGGGCTTCGTCGGCGTCGATCGGACGGTAGCCCTCGTGCGGGGGCGGGTCGAAGGCGGCCTCAGGGAGGTCGACGCCGGTCTCGGCGTCGTCCACCGTCGCCTCGAGCTTCGTCCCGTCCGCGAGGACCGCCTCGACCCGCCGGGGGAGCGCCTTGCCCCACCGGGCGCGGTAGTCGCGGAGGCCCGCGGGCGCCACGCCGACGAGCACGTCCATCAGCTCCCCGGGCGAGAGGGCCACGCCCAGCAGGGCCTCGAGGTCGCTCGCGGTGGCCGCGGACTCGAGGACGGCCCGCTCGCCGGGAAGCACGGCGGTGAGCCGTCCCCCCCGGATGACCGCGACGAGCCGCGCGCCGGCCGGCCCCGGGATCTCGATCCGCACCGCGTCGGGCCTCCGGAACGCCAGGAGCACCCGGCTGCGTCCGCGCAGCTCCTTTCCGCTCACCGAGACCCGCGCGCTTCCCGACCACGAGCGCGCGGCGGTGGCGCTCTCCACCACCCCGGGCGGCGGCAGCGTGGCCGTGGCGCAGGCGGCGGAGAGCAGGAGCGCGGCGCCGAGCTCAGGGCGTGGGCGGAGCGACGGGCTGCTGCTGGGCCTGGAGGGCCCCCTGGGCCTCACGGATCTTCGCCTCCACGCGCGGGCGGTCGAGCTCGTTCTCCTCGTCCTCGCCCTTCAGCGCCTTCTGCCAGTACTGCAGGGCCTCGGCCGTCCGGCCGCGCCGGGAAAGGATGTCGCCCATGTGGTCGAGGACGACCGCGTTCGCGCCGTCCTTCTCGAGCGCCCGGCGCACGGCCTGCTCCGCGGCCTCGAGGCGGTTGAGCCGGTAGAGCGCCCAGCCCAGGCTGTCCTGGTAGGCCCCGCTCTGCGGGTCGAGGTCCACCGCCTTCTGGACGAGGGCGAGTGCCTCCTCCACCCGCACGTTGCGGTCGGCGTTCATGTAGCCGAGGTAGTTGAGCACGGGAGCCGAGTCGGGCTCGAGGACGAGGGCCTCGCGGAAGACCTTCTCGGCGTCGTCGTGGCGCTTCTGCCGCTCGAGCACCGCGCCGAGCTGGAAGAGGGAGGCGAGGCTCTTCGGATCGGCCTCGAGGGCCTGGCGCAGCGCCTTCTCCGCCTCGGGGAGCTTCCCGGCGCGCCGGTAGAAGTCGGCCACGCGGCCGAGCACCTTCGGGTCGGCCGGCGCGTGCTGGCGCATCCCCTCGACGATGGCGGTCGCCGCGGCGGTGTCGCCCTTCTCGCGCAGCAGGGTGGCCTCGAGGCCGGAGAGGTCGACGTCGTCGGGGAAGCGCTCGCGGGCCGCGCGGACCGCCACCAGCGCCTCGTCCTTCCGCTTGGCGAGGTAGAGCGCCTCGGCGTGGAAGCTCAGGATGTTGGCCTCGGGAGGGCCGCCGGCGTCCCTGGCCCGCGCGAACGCCTTCGCCGCGTCCGCGTAGCGCTCGAGCTGCTGGTAGGCGAACCCGAGGTGGACGAGGAAGACGCGCTGGTTGTCCGGGCCCTCCTCGTCGGAGGCCGGCGGCCGGGCCAGGATCTCCTCGAGCAGCGCCGCCGCACCAGCGAAGTCGCGGCGCGACTCGGCGATCGTGACCTTGAGGTACGTGGCCTTCACGTCCTTGGGGTCGGCCGCGATCAGCGCCTCCGCCGCGGCCTCGGCCTCGTCGAAGCGGCGGAGGTCCCGCAGGGACCGCCCCTTGAGGTCGAGGCCGAACCGGTTCGCGGTGTCGGCGGAGAGCACCGCCTCGGCCTCCGCGAGCGCTTCCTGCGGGCGCTTCGCCTGCACGAGGACCTCCCCGAGCGCGAGCCGCATGCGGACATCGTCCGGCTCGATCTCCAGGGCCTTCCGGTAGTGGAGGACCGCCTGGTCGGCCTGCTCGGCGCGGGCGTAGATGTCGCCGAGGATCTGGTACGCCCGGGCCGAGTCGGGCTGCAGCTCCAGCGCCGTCTTGAGCGCCGCCGCGGCCTTCTCCGGCTCGCCGGCCAGGAGGAGGTGGGTGCCCCGCTGCACGTGGGCCTCGAAGTTGCCGGGGTCGAGCGCGAGGTACATCTCCCAGACCCGGGCCGCGTCGCGGTTCTGCCGGAGCTGGCCGTAGATACCAGCGAGGTTGAGGAGGGACTGGCCGTCGGTCGGCCGGATCCGCGCGACCTCCTCGTACTGCGCGGCCGCGCGGCGCAGGGCTTCTTCCGCCGCCGGCCCGGACGCCTGGATCTGCTCGAGCTGGGCGAGGATCACGTGCGCGTCGGCGTCGTCCCGGTCGAGGTCCACCGCGGCCCGGGCCTCCTGCGCCGCCTCGTCGGGGCGGACCATCTCGCGCAGGAGCCGTGCGGTCTCGACCCGGATCGAGGACGAGGACGGGTCGAGCTTCTGGGCCCGCCGGTACTCGGCGAGCGCTTCGTCGGTGTCGCCGGCGAAGCGAGCCTGCAGCCCGAGGCTGAAGTGGTAGTAGGCCTCGGAGCGCGCGGCCGGCGCGACGATCGGTGCCGGCGGCGCCTGCGGCGACACGGCGAGAAGGAAGACGGCGGCGAGGATCGACATCTCGTCGATTGTCCCACGCGCCTTCCGAACGAGTCAAAAACCGACCTTGATCACAGCCGGCACGGGGGGTCTGGGGGGTGCAGAGCACCCCCCAGAACAGGAACGCAAGAAACAGGCGAAGCCGTTGATGCTCCTCCAGTCCCCGTCGCTCCCTCCACCCCTCTCTCAGGCTGTTGTGCTGCCCAGAGGCGAAGCCGTTACGGGTGGCTTCGTCCCCGGGTTGCTCCTCTACGAGGCTCTCATCGGGGCTCTCCTTGGACGGTCTCCCCGAGGTTCTCCTGAGCGGCTCTCGACGAGGCCCTCGAACTCCCTCGCGCACCCGACTCGAACGGGGTGCGCTCGGGTGACTCGGGCGCCTCTCGGGAGCATCGGAACTGGTCGAGGATCCAGGCCTTGACGCGCTTCGCGTCGGCGGCTGTGCCCTCGACCGAGCGCAGGTAGTCGAAGAACCGGCGCTCGTTCCCGGCGCCGAAGGCCCGGGAGGGAAACGTCACGTAGACCTCCCCCTCGGGCGACCGCCACAGCGAGAATCCGACGAGCTTCATCCCGGCCAGCGGGCCGGCCTCGGCCTCGAAGACGACCTCCGCCTCGCACACGAGACGCTCCGGGGCGCTTTCCCTCTCCACGAACACCACGCGCATCGCAACCTCCTTGGGTTGGCTGAAGCCGGTCGGGAGAGGGGCCGGCACCACCGAGCCTACCCGACACCGGTGCCCGGCGGGGTCCGCTCCGCTACCGCGGGAGCGGGGAGCTGCGCTAGACTTCGCCCATGCCGATCGACCCGGAGCTTCTCGAGATCCTCGCCTGCCCGGAGTGCAAGACGCCGGTCGAGGTGGTCAAGGACGGCGCCGGCCTCCGCTGCGCGAAGTGCCGGCGGGTCTACCCCGTCCAGGACGACATCCCGGTGATGCTCGTGGACGAGGCGACGATCGAGGAGTAGGCGCGCCGGAGGGCGGCCCCCCTTGAACCTCGAGCGGGCCCAGCTCGGGCTGACCGCCGCCCTCGCGGCCACGATCCCCGTCTCGATCTTCGCGAGTGAGGTGCTTCTCGTCCTGTCGCTGGGCGTGCTGGCGGCACGCCTCGTCGCCCGGCGCGCCCGCCTCTTCCCCAGTGCGCTCGACACGCCCCTCCTGGCCCTCGTCGTCTGGACCCTGCTCGCCGCGTCGTTCGCCCAGGATCCCGCCCGCGCGCACGAGGACTCCAAGAAGCTCGTCCTCTACGCCCTCTTCTACCTCGCCGCGGAGGTGCTGGCCCGCGCCGCCGACCGCGAGCGCGTCCTGCACGCGGCGCTCCTGGGCGGCCTCGCCCTCGCGGGCCTCATGGTGGCACAGCACCTGTTCCTCGGCTATGACCGGTTGGACCGGCGGCCGGCCGGCTTCCTGGGCCACTACATGTCGGCCTCCGGCGTGACCATGGGCGTGTTCCTGCTCGCCGTGGCTCGAATCGCGTTCGGCCCGCGGTCCCGGCCGCGCGTAGACCTGCCCCCGAGAACCGGCTGGCACATCCGCGGGGGGGACTTCCGGCTGGCCGCGGCTGTGCTCGCCGGCGTGGGCGCGGTCGCGGCGGCGGCCTCGGCGGGGCACGGGGTCGTCGCCACGCGGGTGTGTGTCGCCGCCCTCGCGGCGGCGGCGGCGGCAGTGTCGCTCTCGGGGAGCCCCGCGGCCCGGGCCGCCGAGGCCGCGCTGCCCGCGGTCGCCGCCCCCGTCGCGGCCTGGGCGCTCGTCGTCTCGCAGACCCGGGGCGCGTGGATCGGCGCGCTGATCGGCCTCGCGGTGATCGCCGTCCTGCGCGCCCCGCGCTTCCTGTGGCTCGTCGGCGCGGCGGCCGCGGCCTTTCTCGTCCTGCGCACGTCGGCGGTGACGGAGCGCCTGACCATCGGCGACGCGAGCAGCCGCGACCGCTACTACATGTGGCAGGCGGGCCTCGACATGGTGCTCGACAAGCCGGTGTTCGGGCAGGGCCCGGGGATGATCCTGGCCGCGTACCCGCGCTACCGGTGGCCCGAGGCCACCCACCCGATACAGCCGCACCTGCACAACAACCTGCTGCAGGTCGCCGCCGAGCGCGGGCTGCCCGGGCTCGCCTTCTTCCTGTGGTGGGCGGTCGCCGTCTTCGCCGCCGCGCTCCGCGAGGCACGGCGGGACGCGGCCGAAAGCCCGGGCCACGGCTGGGCCGCGGGGGGAGCGCTCGCCGCGCTCGCCGCCGTCTTCGCGGCCGGCCTCTTCGAATACAATCTCGGCGACTCCGAGGTCCTGATGCTCGTCCTCCTCCTCACCGCGGTGCCGTTCGCCCTGTCGCACGGGCGCGCGGCCGCGGCCTGAGCCTCGTGGCCCTCCTTCCCGCCGCGCGCGCGGCGGCGCTCCTGCGGTCGATGCGCGGCCGCCGCGTCTTCGTGCTCGGCGACGTGATGCTCGACGAGTTCGTGTGGGGACGCGTGTCTCGGATCTCGCCGGAGGCGCCGGTGCCGGTCGTCCAGGTGACGGGGCAGAGCTTCCACCTCGGCGGCGCGGGCAACGTGGCCGCCAACGTGCGCTCGCTGGGTGCGGGGGCCGTCCTCGCCGGGGTCGTGGGCCGCGACGCGGCGGGCGAGCGCGTGCGCGAGGCCCTCGCCGCCGCCGGCGTCGACTCGCGCCTCGTCGAGCTCGGGCGTGACAGGCCCACTACGGTGAAGACGCGTATCGTGGCCCACGGCCAGCAGGTGGTGCGGGCCGACCGCGAGGACGCGGCCGACGTGCCCGCGGGCGCGGAGGCGGCGCTCGTCGAGTGGCTCCGCCGGGAGCTCGCCTCCTGCGGCGCGCTCGTCGTCTCCGACTACCAGAAGGGGGTCGTGACCGCTTCGCTCCTGAGGCGCGTCCTGCCCCTCGCGCGGCGCCGCGGGGTGCCCGTCCTCGTGGACCCGAAGGTGCGCCACTTCCGCCTGTACCGGGGCGCGACGGTCGTCACCCCGAACCAGCTCGAGACCGAGCAGGCCACCGGGCTGCGGCTCGACGGGCCCGCCGAGCTCCACGCGGCCGGGCGCCGCCTCCTCTTTCTCCTCGGCTGCCGGGCGGCCCTCGTGACGCGCGGCGAGCACGGGATGAGCCTCTTCGAGAGGGGACGGCCCCCGCTGCACGTGCCCACCGCCGCACGCGAGGTGTTCGACGTCACGGGCGCGGGCGATACCGTCATCGCCACCATGGCCCTCGCCCTGGCCGCGGGGGCGAGCCTGCCCGAGGCGGCGGTCCTCGCCAACTGCGCCGCCGGGGTCGTCGTCGGGAAAGTCGGGACCGCGCAGGCGACCCCCGACGAGGTGCTCGCGGCGGCGCGCCTCGCGGCGCGCCGCCGCTCCCGCCGTCAGTAGCCGGGTCCTATCCCTCGACCGGGGTCGCCGCCCGAGCGCGGCGCGCCGGCCCGCGCACGTCGACGGGGTGGGGGTGCCGCCCCGACCGGCCCGGCCGCAGCGTCCGGCGGGCGGCCTCGAACGCTTTCAGCTTCTCTGCGGCTCGCTCAGGCCGAGGTACTCGGTGAGGGCCGCGCCCCGGCAGGGTTGAATCGCCGGCGCACGGCCGGCGTGGCGAAGGCGGCGACGAGCGCCACGAGCGTGATCCCGGACACGACGAGGCCCGCGAGGGCGGCCGTCGGACGGTAGACCATCTCGACCGTGTGGCGTCCCGCCGGGACGGCGACCGCCCGGAAAGCCACGTTCGCCCGGAGAAGCGCGGCCGGCCGACCGTCCACGCGCGCCCGCCAGCCGGGGTCGTGCCCGTCCACGAGCACGACGTAGCCGCCCGTGGACAGCTCCGCATCGAGCTGGACGCGGTCGGCCGACTCGCGGACGACGCGAGCCTGGCCACGGAAGCCCTCGGGCGCCGCCGCCGACCGTCCCTCGGGCAGCACGATCTCCCGCCGCGGATCGAAGGCCGGGTCGATGAGCGCCATGAGGCCGTGTATCCCGTCGGCGACGCGCACGCCCGCCACCGCGTACGCGCGGGGGAGCGGCTCGGGCACGGCCTCGACGATCAACGGGTCGGGGAAGAACGACTGGACCTCGGCGACCGGCCGCAGCGATCCGCCGGCCACCCGGTGCAGCGCGATCACGTGCGTGACCGCTCCGACCTGCAGCACGCGCCGCACGTCCTCCGGCCGATCTTCCACGAGGCGCACGAGCCGCGTCAGACGGGCGAGCGGCTCGGCCTGCAGGCCGCGGAAGTCGATGTCGAAGCCCTGCCGCACGCCCCACCGGCCGGGCGTCTGCGGCGCGAGGCTCATCTGCAGCCCGAGCGCGTTCGCCGCGTCGGGCCGCCACCCGGCGGGGATGCGCTCCAGCCTGTGCGCGGTCGAACGGCCGAGCCACCTCTCGGCCCGCCCCGGCTCGGTGTAGTCGTACGAGTAGACACGGGCCGAGGCCGGGTCGCCCAGTGCCGCGAGGACCTCGGGCCGGTACAGGTAGAGTGCCTTCGACGCCACTGGGTTCGGCCGGGGGTGCGCGAGGGCGAGGTCGGCGACGGCCGCGACCACCGCGAGCGCGGCGAGGACCGGGGCGCGCGCGCCGGAGCGTCCCCGCCACACCGCCAGCACCAGAACGAGCGCCGCGAGGATCGCCTCCCGCCCGAGCCCGCGCGCCAGCGGGAGCGCTGCCTCCGGGGTCGGCGTGCCCGCGACGAGCAGCGCCCGCCACGGCGGCAGTCCCGCCGGCAGCGAGAGGGCGGCGGCGGCGGCCAGGGGCACGAGCACGGCGAGCGGGAAGACGACCACGAGCCACCACCGGCGGCCGGGCGTGGGTCGCCGCCACGCGTCCGCGCCGAAGGCGACCAGGCCGGCCCAGGCGAACGCGAGGATGACCATCGCCTTGACGGGGTAGCGCAGCACGCGCAGCGGCGGCAGGAGGGTCGTCACCAGGTCGTAGAAGGGCGCGTGCCGGCCGAGGGCGAGAGCGACGGCCCCCAGTCCGACGACCGCAAGCGCCCGGCGCCGCCGCCCCCCCGGCACGGCGAAGGCCGCGGCCAGCAGCGCGGCGGCCGGCAGGCCGAGGTACAGCGAGGCGAGGAGTGGCTCGCGGCTCTCGAAGAGCGCCGTGCGCCAGGCCGGGGAGAGGGGCAGGCGGCCGGGAATGCCGGCTGCCAGCGTTTCGAGGAGTGCGGCCGGGTGGACCGACCAGTAGGTCCTCACGACATCGGCGAGCCCTCGCCGGGACGAGCGGGACGCGAGGTCGAGGGCCCCGAGCCAGAGCCCGGACGAGAGGGCGGCGGCCACCACGAGGGCCAGGGCCCCGCCGGCCACCAGGGGCAAGGCCTCCCGCCACCGCCTCACGTCGACGTGGACGAGGGCGACCCACCCCGCGAGCGCCGCGAGCGTCATCGCGCAGACGTCGGCCGATCCGGCGAGGACCTGCAGCCCGATCGCGAGGCCGAGGAGCAGGGCGTCGCGGGCGCGCCGCCTCTCGACCGCCCGCTCGGCGGCGAGGAAGACCGCGGGGATCCACGCGGCGCTCGCGAAGTGGTGCCAGAGGTCCACCAGCGAGAGGAAGGGGCCCGACAGCACCCAGGCGGAAGCGCCGGCCAGGGCCGCGCCCGCGGGCAGCCCCCAGCACCGCGCCAGCGCGTGGAACGCGATCCCGGACAGGAGGACGTGGCCGAAGACGAAGAGCGTGTAGTAGGTCCAGGGACGCACGAAGAGGTTCAGCCAGGTCGGCGGGTAGAGGATCTGCATCGCCGGGTCGGCGAGGAGCGGCTGCCCGAACGCGGGGCTCGGGTCCCAGAGCGGCAGTGCGCCCGAGGCCACCGCACGCACGAACCCCTCGACCTGGGGGTGCCAGATGAGGTGGATGTCCCGCTTGTAGAAGACGCCGCCCTGGAGGACCGACTCGCGGAAGAGGACGACGACGAGCAGGGCGAGGGCGGCCAACGCCAGGCGGTCGGCCTTCGGGATTGCCCTCACGCAGCCCCGCTCAGTGCCGGAAGTGGCGCACGCCGCTGAAGACCATGGCGAGGCCGTGCTCGTCCGCGGCGGCGATCGTCTCCTCGTCCCGCACCGAGCCGCCGGGCTGGATGATCGCGGTGGCCCCCGTCTTCGCGATCTCGTCGATCCCGTCGCGGAACGGGAAGAAGGCGTCGGAGGCGACCACCGTCCCCGCGAGGGGCAGGACCGCCTTCTGCGCGGCGATGCGGGCCGAGTCCACGCGGCTCATCTGTCCCGCCCCCACCCACACCGTCTGGACCGCGTTCGCGTAGACGATCGCGTTCGACTTGACGTGCTTCACCACCGTCCACGCGAAGAGGAGCGCCTTCCACTCCTCCTCCGACGGCGCGCGCTTCGTCACCACCTCGCAGCGCTCGCGCTCCAGGCGGTGCAGGTCCCACTGCTGGGCGAGGAGCCCCCCCATCACGCGCCGCAGGTCGAACCCGCCCGCCTTGTGGATGCCGGTGGTGTCCATGTTCATGACGCGCAAGTTCGCCTTCTTCGCCAGGGCCTTGAGGGCCTCGCCCTCGAAGCCGGGGGCGATCACCGCCTCCACGAACTGGCCGGTCACCTTCCGCGCGGTCGCGGCGTCGACGCGCTCGTTGAAGGCGATGATCCCGCCGTAGGCCGAGGTCGGGTCGCAGGCCCACGCGCGCTCGTAGGCCTCGAGCGGGCCCGCGCCGAGGCCGGTGCCGCAGGGGTTCGTGTGCTTGACGATCACGCAGGCCGGCTCGTCGATCTCGGTGACGAGCCGCCAGGCGGCGTCGAGGTCGAGGATGTTGTTGAACGAGAGCTCCTTGCCCTGCATCTTCCGCGCCGCCGCCACCGAGTAGACGGTCGAGCCGAGGTCGCTGTAGAAGGCCGCGCGCTGGTGCGGGTTCTCGCCGTAGCGGAGGTCCTGCACCTTCTCGAAGGTCAGGCTCAGGCGGTACGGAAAGGTCTCGTCGTTCTCCGCCGGCACGTAGGCCCCCTCGCGCTCCTCCACCTGCGCGAAGTAGGCTGCGATGGCCGCCTCGTAGCGCCCGGTGTGGCGAAAGGCCTTCTGCGCGAAGAAGAGTCGGGTGGCGGCGTCGATGCCGCCTTCGCGGTCGAGCTGCTCGAGGAGGAGGCCGTAGTCGGCGGGGTCCACGACGACGGCGACGTGGCGGAAGTTCTTCGCCGCCGCCCGCACCATGGTGGGCCCGCCGACGTCCACGTTCTCGATCGCCTCGTCGAAGCTGCAGCCCTTCGCCACCTTGTCCTCGAAGGGGTAGAGGTTCACGACCACGACGTCGATCGGGACGATCTTGTGCTTTTCGAGGGCGGCCTGGTGCTCCGCGGAGTCCCGCCGCGCGAGGATGCCGCCGTGGATCGCCGGGTGCAGTGTCTTCACCCGGCCGTCCAGGATCTCCGGGAACCCGGTGGCCTTCGAGACGCCGATCACCTTCACGCCCGCCTTCTCCAGCTCGGCCGCGGTGCCACCGGTGGACAGGATCTCGAAGCCGCGCTCCGCGAGACCGCGGGCGAGGTCCACGATCCCCTCCTTGCGGTACACGGACAGGAGCGCTCTCTTGGTCATGGTGCCTCCGGTGCAGGGGGACGGCGGTCGTCGGCGAGGCTGCCCCTCGGCTCCTCGGGCTTCACCTCTCGCGCGCGCGGCGTGCGCGTGGTGTCGCCCCGCGCCTCGCGCCACACGGCGAGCCAGGTGGCGGCGGCGCCGGTGACCGCGCGAGAGTAGGCGAGCGAGGAAACCGCCCACGCGGGCGAGCGGTAGTCGAGGCGGCGGTGGTCCACCACCCGCCCGTCGCGGAAGAGCTCCGTGCGGATGACCGGCGCCTGGGGCCGGCTGCGCTCGAGGAGCGACTGCCAGAGCGCCGGCAGGTCCTTCCGGGTGAGCTTCAGCGCGTCCGGGTCGTCGAGCACCACCGGCATCCGGCCCAGGTTCGCGGCGAAGAGGGCGTAGTACTCGCGCGTGACCCCGGGGGGCCAGCCCTCCGGGCCGACCGCGAGGACGGGGTCGGAGAGGTCCGCGGGGATGCGCAGGAGCCCGCCCAGCCGCACCAGGCCCTGGCTGACTTGTCCCGCCCTCAGCAGCTCGATCGCCCGGTCGGCCTGCGCCTCGAGCGCGGCGACGGTCTCCGGCCGCAGCCGCCCGCCGGGCAGGTCCTGGGCCAGGGAGCGGGAGACGTCGGGCGGGAAGCGCCGCAGCTCGTCGAGAACCTCGGACTCCCGCTCCCCGAGCAGGCGGGCCAGGGAGCGCGGGAGGAGCTTGCGCGCGTCGCGCGAGAGCGCGGTCATGGTCTCGGCGGGCCAGGCCGCGGCCCACTGGGGGGCGAGGACCAGGAGGCCGACGGCGAGGAGCCCGCGCCTCACGGCCTCACTTCACGATCCGGGCCTTGAGGGAGACCTTGCCGTTCCGGGTCTCGATCCGGAAGTCCACGGCCTGAGCGCCCTTCTCGGCCCGGATGCGCTCGGTCTGCTGGATGATGAGATCGCGGAAGCTCTCGAAGACCAGCGCTTGGGTCTCACCCGCCCGCCGCCGCTCCTCGACGAAGCGCTCGTAGAGCGCCCGCACCGCCGCGGTGTCGCGCGAGGGATCGGTCACCCGGATCTCCCCGGCCGCGGGGGGGGCGGCGCGCGGCGGCGGGGGGGGCGGCGGGGCCGGGGGCGGCATCTGCTCCGCCCGCAGGCCGTGCATCCCGAAGACCTTGCCCTCCTCGCGGACCCGCAGCCGCTTCTGCCAGAGCTCGTTGAAGGTCGTGAAGCGGGCGCTGAGGCTCTGGTAGCGGAAGCGGTCGCCGTTGTTGCGGATCTCGACGTTGGCGTGACGCCGGATGAGCGTCTCCACCTGGGACTGCAGGTCCGTCGGGGGCTTCTTCTCTGCGCCGTTGAAGAAGAGGTCCCATTTCACCTGCAGCTGGCGGATCGCGACGTCGAGGCGGTCGAGGTCGTCCGGGAGGGCCACGCGCTACGCCTCGCCGGCGACGAAGATCCAGAAGAGGGGCAGCCACAGCTCGTGGGCGTAGGGCACCTTCTTCCCGTCCACGAGCACCTCGGTGCCCGGCCGCCCCCGGACGAGCTCGAACAGGTCCCGCAGGGCGCGCGCCTCTCCCGCCTCGAAGGCCGCGTGGTGGACCGTTCCGTCCGGGCCCGCCTCCTCGCGGTAGACGGGCGAGCGCCGCGCGGCGGCCACCGCCTGCTCGTACTCCGGCCCGTCGAACGCGCCGAAGCTCACGCCGACGCGGAAGGGCCTCGGCCGGCGGCCCGGGTACAGCAGGTCGGTCATCTCGTCGGAGAGGTGCGAGATGTCCGTCTCTTCCTTCGGGACCACGCGGGGCAGGCGATCCGCGAAGTCCGGCGGGCGCTCCCGACCCATAGGCGGGCAGGATACCACGCGGCACGCCGCGCCGAGCGCGGGCGGGCCCTCGGCGGGTGCGTGTATATTTGCCCAATGCCCCCGACGATCGGCGTCGAC
>JBGPQQ010000018.1:0-15217 GCA_041489115.1 Vicinamibacteria bacterium
CCTCCGGCCGCACGCGGACCGTGTAGGCGAAGCGGAGGTCCGGGTAGTCGACCGGGTTGAAACCCTTGCGGTTCTTCGACTCGTCGGGGTACTCGGCGCGCAGGCTGATCTCCCCCGTCGCCTTGTCCACCACGCGCTTGCCGACCTTCGGCACCGGCTGCCATTGCCCTGGCGTCCGGTCGAGACGGATGTCGCCGTTCGTGGCCACGCGGACGCCGTTCTGGATGATGCCCACACCACCCTGGTGGCCTTCGGGGTAGTAGTCGTGGGCCAGCATCACGTTGAGCCCCGGCATCTCGAGGTACTCGAGCTCGTTGAGGCGCAGCGCGGCCGGCGCCGCGCCGGAAGGGGCTCTCTTCGCGGCAAGGGTCGGCCACGCGGTTGCGGCGAGGGCGCCAAGGGCCAGGGCGATGCGCAGAGCGTGCGAAGTCGGCTTGCAGATCATGGAAGGTCCACCTCGTTGACGGCGCTACGGTAATCGTCCGCGGCGGCCCGGGCAAGCGCCCCTCTCGCCGTCGAACCCGGTGCTCCCGATGTCCTCACCGCGGTGAAGTCCGATGTAAGGGCTGCAAAGACAGTGGCTCGCGCAGAGGCGTTACATGCTTTTGGGCGCCCTTGACACAGCCTTAAAGACCGCCACGAGGAAGGCGGCGCATCCTGCCTTGACAGTCGGCGGCTGCGCACGAGCCAGGCGGGAGGGAGTCGTGCAACGGAGAGGATGGTCCGGGATCCCGAGGGCGGAGCGAGCGCTCCTCTGCTTCAAGGCGGTATTGCTCGCCGCGCTGCTGGCGCCGATTCCTGCGCCGCTGTTGGCGCAGAGCGACCCCGCAACCGGTGACGCCGAAGCGGCGCGCGTGATCGTGAAGTTCAAGGCGGACTCGTCGCTGGTGAGCGCCAAGGCTCTCTCCCCCGCCGCCGCGACGGCGGCCCGCGCTGCGGACCTCGGCGCGCGGCTGGGGCTGCCGATGAGAGCGGGTGCGACCGTCTCGGCTCTCGCACAGGTGGTGTTCGTCAGCGGCGTGACGTCGGCCGAGCTGGCGCAGCTTCTTGCCCAGCAGAGCGGCGTCGAATACGCCGTGCCCGACGAACGCCGCCGGATCGTCGCCGCCCCGAACGATCCCCTCTATGCAGCCGGCGTACCCGGCAACGGTCCTGAAGTGGGCCAGTGGTACCTGCGCGCGCCCTCGGGTGACGTCCAGTCGTCGCTGGACATCGAGGCGGCGTGGGCGGTGACGACCGGCAGCCCGGGCATCGTCGTCGCCGTCGTCGACACCGGCGTGCGCTACGAGCATCCGGACCTGCTCTCGGTCGCCGTCGAGGGCAAACTGCTGCCCGGATACGACATGACCAGCGACCCCGCCAGGGCCAACGACGGCGATGGCCGCGACGCCGATCCCTCAGACCCGGGCGACTGGGTGACGCAGGCGGAGCTCTGGCAGCGCGGCGGCACCTTCTCCCATTGCACGACTTCCCCGCAGAACAGTTCGTGGCACGGCACGCGGCTCTCCGGACTGATCGCCGCGCTCACGAACGACGGCATCGGCATGGCCGGCGTGGCGCCCGGCGTCCGTGTGTTGCCCGTGCGCGTCCTCGGCAAGTGCGGCGGCTACGACTCCGACATCATCGCCGGCATGCTCTGGGCCACCGGCTTGCCCGTTCCCGGCGTGCCGGCCAATCCCTACCCCGCGCGGGTGATCAACATGAGCCTCGGGGGCGACGGGGCGTGCTCGGCCGCGTATCAGGACGTGGTCGATCAGATCACGGCCGCGGGCACGGTGATCGTAGCGGCGGTCGGCAACTCCTCGGGCCATGCCGTCGCGGCGCCGGCCAATTGCAGAGGCGTGATCGCGGTGTCAGGACTGCGCCACGTCGGCACCAAGGTCGGCTTCGCTTCGCTAGGCCCCGAGGTGACGATCAGCGCACCGGGGGGCAATTGCGTCAATACGGCGGCGAATTCCCCGTGCCTGTACCCCATCCTGACGACCAGCGACTCGGGCACGACGGTGCCGGTCAGCTCGATCTACACCGACAGCTTCAACACCTCGCTCGGAACGAGCTTCTCGACACCCCTCGTGGCCGGCGTCGTCGCGCTCGTCCTGTCGGTGCAGCCCACGATGACGCCGGATCAGGTCAGGCAGTTGCTGCAAAGCACCGCGCGGCCGTTCCCGCCCCTGGGTAGCATCAGTTCCAGCAGCGCGGCGGCCCAGTGCACCGCGCCGCAGTACAACCTCCTGGGCAGGCCGATGGACCAGCTGGAGTGCTATTGCACCACTACGACCTGCGGGGCAGGCATGCTCGATGCCGGGGCCGCCCTGGTGGCGGCGGAATCCGCCGCATCGGGCTCGGTTTCGTCCTCGGCTCCACGCACACGCCGCGGGCCCGGCTAGAGTACACGACTCAGCCCGCGAACTTGTACCCGAGGCCGTGGACCGTGAGGATGTGCCGGGGCTGGTGCGGGTTCTCTTCCAGCTTCCGCCGGAGCCACGCCACGTGGACGTCCACCGTCCGGCTGGTGGGATTCGCGTCGTAGCCCCAGACCTCGTCGAGGAGCTCGTTGCGACTGAGGGTCTCGCCTCGGCGCGAGATGAGATAGCGCAGCAGTCGGAACTCCTTCGCCGACAGCTCCACGCGCTGGCCGTCCCGGTGCACTTCAGTCCGGCGGAAGTCCACGTCCACCGAGCCGAATCGGTAGGCGGGCGGCGCCTCCGGCCTCCCGCCGTCGCGGCGGAGGCGCGCCTCCACCCGTGCGAGCAGCTCCACCATCTCGAAGGGCTTGGTCAGGTAGTCGTCGGCCCCGAGCTTGAGGCCGGTCACGCGGTCGGCGAGCTCGGCGCGGGCCGTGAGCATGAGCACGGGCGTCTCGACGCCACCGAACCGCATCGTCTGGCACACGTCGAAGCCGCTGCGGCCCGGGAGCATCACGTCGAGCACCACCAGGTCGAAGCGCTCCCCCGTCGCCCGGCGCAGCCCGTCCTCGCCGTCCGGCGCCGTCTCGACGCGGTAGCCCTCGCTTGCGAGGCGGTGGGTGAGCACCAGGCGAAGCCCGGGGTCGTCCTCAACCAGCAGTATGCGGTGAGTCATCACGGCTCCTCGGGACGGACGGCAGGACGATCGTGAAGGTGCTGCCCCGCCCGGGCACCGTCCTCACCTCCACCGCGCCCCCGTGGGCGTCCACGATCCGCTTCACCAGGCTGAGGCCGAGCCCGCTCCCACGCGTCTGGGTGGACACGGCTTCCGCGCCACGGAAAAAGGGCTCGAAGAGATGCGGAACCTCGGAGGCGGGAATGCCGGGACCCCGGTCCTCGACCGTGATGCGGATCTTCCGCTGGCCCTCAGGGCCCGACGGCTCCGCGCGCAGCCCCACGAACCCGCCGTCGCCGCCGTGGAGGATCGCGTTCTGCACCAGGTTCGCCACGGCACGGCGCAGGGCGGAGCGCTCGGCGCGCACGCGAGGCAGCGATCCGCCGATCGCGCTCTCGATCCCGAGGCCGCGCTCGCGCGCCAGCGGTTCGAGCGATGCGACGCACTCCGTGAGGACGGCCTCGACGTCGACGTCCTCGAACCGCCACTTGCGATGGCCGGAGTACGTCCCGGCGAGGTCGAGCACCCGCTCGACCATCTCCGCGAGGCGCCGTCCCTCGTCGCGGACCACCCGCCCGTACTCGCGCGCGGTCGCGGGGTCGGTGACGACCCCCGCCGCCAGGTTATCGCCGGCCGCACAGATGACGGCGAGGGGCGTGCGCAGCTCGTGCGACACCCCGGCCACGAACTCGACCTGCCGGTCGGCCAGGCGGCGCGCGCGCTGGGCGGAGACGACGATCAACACGGCGCTGGCGAGGAGCAGGGCGAGAACGCCCCCGCTCACCGCGAGGTTGCGCCGGCGCACCGCGGCGACCACCGCGTTGACGGAGCCGGCGCGGTGCCGGGCAAGGAGGCGCCACTGGCCGGTGGCGGCCCCGCCGCCGAAGGACGGCAACCGCCCGCCGGCAAACGGCGACGGCCCCGCGCGGCGACGCATGCCGTCGGGCATCGGCCACGGCAGGCCGGCCAGGTCGGACTCTGACGCGTCCTCGAGCCGGATCCCGAAAAGACCGACCGTGGCGTCGGCCGGACCATCGGCGGTGATGGCGCGGTCGGAGGTGTAGACCACGTCCGCCGGGCTCCCCTGCCGGTCCACGCGGATGCCGTAGTCCGACTCGCCGTCGGCGGCAAAGTGGCGCGCCACGAGCGACGGGAGCAACCGCTTGCGCAGACAGGCGTCATCGAGTTGGATGACCGTAAACCCGGCGAAGCGAAACGGAAAGCCCGGCCCGCCACCTCCTCCCGGCCCGCCACTTCCTGGAGTCCTGCGCCCGAACTCCGGGGCCGGCGCGACGATCGCCGGCAGGTCGGGGTCGATCGCGTCGAAGAAGCCACGGCCACCGCCGGCCGCCGCCGGGGGCGCGCCCGCCGCGGGGGAACGGCCCACCGCGCGAAAACGCTCCCGCGCGGTCCGCAGCTCGGCCGGCCATTCGGTCGCGACGAACGCCCCTGTCCCCGGTTCGAACCGGCGCAGCCGGTCGCCCTCGACGACGTACACCGCTCGCACGATCCCGGGCTGGGCGGCCAGACGCCTCCAGCGCGAGAAGCGCCCCGCGTAGGCCGTAGCGTCCCCCCCTCGAACCGTCCCCGCGTCCGCCTGGAGCCAGAGGAAGGCCAGCGTGACCTCTCGGTCGAATTCCCGGCCGAGCTGCGCCGCGCGGGAGCGTGCCCCGGCCCGCAGCCTCGCCGCGTCAGCCTCTCCAATCTGCCCGAGCCAGCGGTACTGCAGCGTCGCGAGGACCGCGAGGAGCACCGAGAGCGCGATCGCCCCCAGCAGGAGAGACCGATGGGGCCGCCAGGCAGTTGAGCCGAGCATCTCGAGCACTCTAGACCAGGCGCCGGCCCCTTGGACCACGCATCCCGACACTTGACGTTGTCTTACCTTCTGACGCGGTCGGGCCCCGCGCCCCCGGTCGCGGAGAGGGCTCGGTGTAAGCGCTGTAAAGATGGCGGCGCGTGCAGAGGCGTCACATGTTTTTCGGCGCCCTTAACACTGCCTTGACGACTGCCCCGGGGCTGCGGCGCATCCTGTCTGGGCAGTCGGCGGCTGCACACGAGCCAGGCGGGAGGGAGTCATGCAACGGGGACGATGGTCCGGGATTCCGAGAGCCGGTGCGTTGGCCCTGTTCGTCCCCCTGATGCCCTTCCCGGCGCAGGAGCCGCCGCCTGAGGTGGCGGTCGTCGAGCGGATCGAGATCCTCAACAACCAGTACCTCCAGCGCGAGACTCTCTTGTTCTACATCTCGACGAAGCCGGGCGACCCCTACGACGTGCGGAAGCTCCGCGAGGACTTCAAGCGGCTGTGGAACACCGGGTTTCTCGACGACCTCGTCGTGGAGGCGGTGGACGGCCAGAGGGGAAAGGTGGTGCGCTTCAAGGTCACGGAGAGGAAGCGCATCCAGATCGTGGACTTCCGGGGCAGCAAGGAGCTGACCACCAGCACGATCGAGGAAGCCCTCAAGAAGGCGGACGCCCAGGTCAAGATCGACACCTTCTACGACCCGGCCAAGGCCCGCAAGGTGGAGTTGATCGTCAAGGAGATGCTGGCCCAGAAGGGCCGGCCCTTCGGCACGGTCAAGCACGAGGCGAAGAACATCGGCGGGTCCGGCCAGCAGCTCTCGTTCATCGTCGACGACGGGCCGAAGGCCAAGGTCCACGAGATCGTCTTCGACGGCAACCAGGTCTTCCCGGACAAGACGCTGGCCGGGAAGATGAAGAAGATCAAGGAGCCGGGCTTCACGAACCTGAGCTGGCTCGGGGGCAAGACCACCTACACCGAGGACAAGTGGCTGGGGGGCGAGGAGGACCCGCGCGGCGACCGCGGGCGGCTCGAGGACTTCTACCTCGACCACGGCTACGTCACGGCTCGGGTCGGGCAGCCGAAGATCAGCTACACCGACGGCAAGAGCGGCTGGTTCAAGAAGAAGCCGATCAAGCTCCTGCGCCTCGAGGTCCCGCTGAGCGAGGGCGAGCAGTACCGGATGGGGGAGCTCAAGTTCGAGGGGCTCACGGTGCTGAAGGAGGAGTTCGTCCGCGGCTACTTCAAGATGGTGCCGGGCTCCGTCTACAACGACTCGAAGTTCAAGAAGGCCTACGAGAAGCTGCGAGACGTCTACGGCAGCCTCGGCTACTTCCAGTGGACGGGCGGCACGCAGAGGAAACCCGACCCCGAGAAGAAGGTCGTGGACATCACCGTGAAGATGGAGGAGGACAAGCAGTACTTCCTCGGACGGATCAGCTTCACCGGCAACGACCAGACGCGGGACAAGGTCATCCGCCGCGAGATCTACATGAACGAGGGCGAGGTGTTCAACACCGAGGCCCTCAAGATGTCGATCAAGCGCGTCAACCAGCTCGGCTACTTCAAGCCGATGGAGGGCGCGCCCGACATCCGCCCGAACGAGACGGCGGACAACAAGGTCGACGTCACCTTCAAGGTCGAGGAGCAGAACCGCAACCAGTTCACCTTCGGCGGCGGGTTCTCGGGCTACGAGGGGGCGTTCCTGAACGCGAGCTTCTCGACCATGAACTTCCTCGGGGCCGGCGAGACGGTGAGCGTGGCGGCCCAGACCGGCAGCCGCACGAAGAACTACTCGTTCTCCGTGAGCGAGCCCTACTTCCTCGACCGCCCCATCACCGCCGGTCTCAACGTCTACCTGAGCCGGATCACGTACCTCTCCTACGGGACGACGGTCGTGGGGTACGGGCAGCAGACCCAGGGTCTCGGGCTCACCTCCGGGTTCTCCGTCGGCCGTTTCTCGCGCGTGTTCGCGAGCTACACCTACCAGATCATCGACATCTACAACGTGGACCGGGACACGGTCTCCCGCCTCAGCGGCTCGACGTACGGGAGCGGCAGCGTGCTCACAGGGAGCGGCAGCGCGCTCACCGCGATCGACGCGGACTACTACGGCGGCACCGGGCGCCGGTTCGAGAGCGGCATCAGCCCGTCCTACGTGCGCAACACCGTGGACAGCCCCTTCACCCCGCGCGCCGGGTCGCGCTACACCGCAGGCTTCCAGTTCGTGGGCGGCCCGCTCCAGGGCTCGGTGAACTACATGCGACCGAGCATCGAGCTCGTGCGCTACCAGCCCTTCGGCCGCCGCATGGCTCTTGGGGTCCGCGGCGAGGCCGCCTACATCCGGCCGTTCGGCGACACCACCACGATCCCGTACTACCAGAGGTACTTCCTCGGGGGGGAGACCCAGATCCGCGGCTACAACGTGCGCAGCGTCGCCCCGTACGACGCATTGACGAAGACGTCCGTGGGAGGCGACAAGTTCCTCCTGTTCAACGCCGAGTACTACTTCGATGTCTTCGGCCCGCTGCGGGTCCTGCTGTTCTTCGACGCCGGACAGTCCTACGCGCCGGGCCAGGGCTTCTACTGGAGGACCATGAGCACCTCCACCGGCGTCGAGGCCCGCTTCATCATGCCCGTCCTCAACGTGCCCTTCCGACTCATCTACGCGTGGAACCCCAACCGCGACTTCTACCAGCCGCCGCACGCCTTCAAGTTCGCGGTGGGCACGACCTTCTGAATCCCCAAGGAGAAGACCGTATGAGAAGAGCCGTTCCGACGTTCCTGTCGCTCGTCGTCGCCGCCCTGCTGGGCGGCTGCAGCTCGCCGACCGAGTCCGACAGCGTCGACTTCGACATCACCCTCACCGCCAGCGCCGATCCCACGACCGCGACCCCATCCACGGGCGTCCAGTACAAGGTGACGAACGCGGACGATACGGTCTCGTACTACGACTACGACTACCGGACGTCCTTTTCCGTGAACGTCAAGGACAACGCCGGGATGGCCCTGGACATCACGTCCATGAACCTCACGGTCCAGCAGGCGACGGGCGGCATCGTGATCGCGCCCTCCGGGGGCGACGTGGTCTACTTCAAGTTCAACTCCTCGGCGGTCACCAACCACGTCAACAAGAACGGCTCGGCGGAGGTCGGGTTCGACGTGTGGTACGACCTCCCCAACCGGGGCAAGGAAGCCCTGATCACGGTGTCTTTCACGTTCACGTACACGGACGAGGACGACGACGAGTACACCTACTCCAAGACCCTTCAGGTCAAGGTGGCGCCGTAGACCGTCCAGTGGGGCTCACCGCCTTCAACGTCCAGGCTCGTCAGAACGCCTGGGTTTCTCAGCGTGCGGTTCTGACGCGCCGGCGGACTACGGAACGAGCGCCTTCTTGAGCGGCTCGACCCAGGCGTCCTTGCCGATGTCGTAGAGGACGAAGTCGCTGTCGAACTGCCAGTAGGCCCAGCTCCAGCCGAGCCGTTCGGCGGCTCGCGCGACGGCGGCAGTGTACCGTGCCCGGGAGCCCATCTCTCCCTTGTCGTAGGCCCCGAACTCGCCGAGCATCACCGGCCGGTCGTGGGCCGCGGCCCACTGCTGCGCCTTCGCGAAGTCGAGGTCGATCCGCCGCCGCTCCTGGTCGGTGCCGATCCAGGGCACGCCCAGGTGGCCCTCGTACTCCTTCACCCACGGCGCGCCCTGGTGCGTGAACTCCATCGGCGTGTAGTAGTGGACGGTGGCAATGAGGTCGCGGTCGCCCTCGGGCAGCTCGAGCCCCGGCAGGGCGTCGATCGAGTTCCAGCGACCGGGGCCGATGACGACGACGCGCGTGGGGTTGGTCGCCCGCACGACCGCCAGCCCCTCCTTCAGGTAGCCGTTCCACATCTCGGGCGTGAGCTTGCCGAAGGGCTCGTTCAGCAGCTCGAAGACCACGTCGTCCGGCGCGTCCTTGAATCGCGGCGCGACCTGTTTCCAGAACGCGAGCCACGCCTCCTTCCGGCCGGCGGGATCGTCCCCCATGGCCCCGAACTCGTGCATGTCGAGGATGACGGCGAGGCCGGCCGCGAGCGCGCCCTTCACGGCCCAGTCGAGCGTGTCCAGCCAGGACGGCTTCAGCGCGTAGCCGTTGGCCGGTTCCATGTGCTTGAACGGGTGCAGGTTGATGCGGACGGAGTCGAATCCGGCCTCCTTGATGCGCGCGAAGTGCTTCTCCTGGAAGCGCGCCTTCGCCCGGTCCTGCCAGATCGGGTCGTACCCGATGATGTTGACGCCCCGGCCCAGCCGCTGGTTGACCGCGAAGGCGTGCGCGGACGCCCCGCTCGACCCGGCCCGCCGGCGCTCGAAGGCGCGGTAGGAGTGGGGCTCGAGGAACACGGGAAACACGGTCGCGTCCCCGCGCGATTGTCCTGGCAGCACGGCGCCGGTCAGCAGGTCGACGAGCGTCACGTCACGGCCGTCCGCTACCAGCTCGACCGAACCCATGCGGTCCAGGAACGAGTGCACGACGTACGTGTCGTTGTCGTACACAAAGAGAGAGACCCGGCTCGGCCCCTGCAGGCGGACCGGAAGGCCCTTCGTCACCACACGGCGGATGTGATCGAGGGCGGGCGCGGGCAGGGCGTAGAGGTCGGCGAAGTTGTCGGGGATCGTGAGGACGAAGAGCCGGCCCTTCCCGTAGTCCGCGTGGTGGAGCACCGGGAAGCCGTTCTCGCCCGCGATCGCCGTGAGCTCCTCCCAGGAGTCGTTCGTCGCGTAGCGGACCTGCGGCAGGAGGATGTCGCGGTCGGCGTCCCACACGCCCCCCCAGAAGTTCGAGAAGCGGCGCGTCAGCACCTTACGGTCCGTCGTCTCGAGGTCCACGATCTGCTCGATGCCCTTGCCCTGGAGGGACTTCAGCAGACCCGAGGTGATCACGACCGACCTGCCGGCTACGAGCTGCTTCTCGATCCGGGCGACGATAGTCGGGTCGAACCGGGCCGATTCGTTGAGGAAGACGATCGGCGCGTCCTCCCGGAACTGGGGCGTCAGCTCGATCGGGATGCCAATCATCCCCAGGAACGAGTGCAGGAAGTCCTCGCCCGAGGAGTGGTACGGCTTGTAGGCGGAGACCCCGACCGGCTTGCCGAGGCGCGAGAGAAGCGCGTCGGCGCGCTCCAGCGTCTCGCCGGCCACGGGTGCCACACGGCTCGCGGGCTTCATCGATCCGTCGGGCTGGCGGATCGGGCTCAGGAGATCGGAGAAGCAGAAGAGCGTGACCTCACGCGCCTTCGCGAGGAGGGTGAGGGCGATCTGCTCCGCGTAGCGGTCGAGAGTGATGCGCGCGTACGGGTCCACCCAGCCGCCCCCGTTGCCGCCGGGCTTCACGTTCTCGAAGTACCGCAGGATCGAGTAGCTCTGGTACTCCTGCAGGTGCTGGTGGGTCAGCACGGGGTCGCGCGTCTCCGTGCCCGTGTAGATCCCGTCGAAGATCTTCGGCTCCGCCTCGAGGTCGAAGCCCGCGTACGCGAAGTGCTCGTACCAGTTCGGGAACTTGATGACGACCTTGATCTTCGGGTTGACGGCCTTCGCGGGCCCGACGATCAGGGTCTGGGCGGCTTCCTTCATCAGTCCCAGGCGGAACTCGCTCCAGCTCCGCACGCCCTTCGCCTTGATGTCGCTCTCGGACTTCGTGGTCGTGAAGAAGAAGTCGTCGAGGATCAGCTCGTCGAAGAGGCCCGCCGTGAAGCGGACGACCTCCTCGACGTGCTTCCGGTGCTCGGGGTTCGTGTAGCTGAACTGCTTGAACTCGAAGCCCTCGTCGGCGACGAGGGTGATCCCGCCCGCCGTCCTGATCCCGCGGCTCTCGAAGAACCGCTTGGCTTTCAGCATGGTCTCCCGGTCGTTCGTCACCATGCTGCGATGCGTCTCGAGGTAGACCTTGCCGATCTTGAGGTCCTTTGCCAGAGCCTCGTAGTTGCGCTCGAGCCAGTCGCCGTCGGCCATCCGCCGGACGTCGTCCACGCGGCAGTAGATGGCGAGCTCGAAGTTACGGTAGCGGGGGGTTTCCGCCACCCCGGGCGAGGCCAGGAGAACGGCCGCGATCGTGACGCCCCAGAGACGACGTCGGTCTGGCATCATCACCCTCCGAGTACCGGCCGACCATACACGCTGCAGCCCGGCACGCGCGAGAAGCAAAGGCACCATGCCCCCTGGCGCGGCTCGCTGTCACGGCCGGCCGTCCGTTGACGCGGCCCCCCGCGGGACGTAACGTCGCGATGGCTGGGGAGGGAGGACCGCGATGAAGCCAGCCAGGACGGACTTCAAGGCCGAGCAGCCCATGACCACGACCGCCGCCGCCCCGGCCGAGACCTCGTTTCCCAAGAACCAGATCCGGGTTCTCCTGATGGAGAACGTCCACTCGAGCGCTCACCAGCTCTTCCGCCAGGAGGGCTTCCAGCTCGAGATGTGTGCGAGCGCCCTCGGGGAGGACGCGCTTGTCGAGAGGGTCCGCGGGGTGCACGTCCTCGGCATCCGGAGCCGGACCCAGGTCACCGACCGGGTGCTCTCCGAGGCCCGTCGTCTGCTCACGCTGGGGGCCTTCTGCATCGGGACGAACCAGGTCGCCCTCGACGCCGCCAGCCGGCGAGGCGTACCCGTCTTCAACGCCCCGTTCAGCAACACCCGCAGCGTCGCGGAGCTGGTGATCGCCGAGGTCATCGCCCTCGCCCGTCGTCTCGCGGACCGCTCCCGGGAGATGCACGAAGGCCGCTGGCGAAAGGGGGCACCTTCGTCCTTCGAGGTCCGCGGCAAGACGCTCGGGATCGTCGGCTACGGCCACATCGGCACGCAGGTCGGCGTCCTCGCCGAGGCGGTCGGCATGCAGGTGCTGTTCCACGACATCGCGCCGAAGCTGTCGATGGGCAACAACCGTCCGGCGGACTCCCTGGAGGCGGTGCTGGCCCAGGCCGATTTCGTCACCCTGCACGTCCCGGAGACGCCGCTCACGCGAGGTCTCATCGGCGAACGCGAGCTCGCGCAGATGAAGCCGGGGGCCTACCTCCTGAACCTCAGTCGGGGCAGCGTGGTCGAGGTGGGGGCGCTCGCGAGCGCGCTCCGATCGGGCCGCCTGGCGGGCGCGGCGGCCGACGTCTTTCCCGCGGAGCCCGACGGCAACACCGACGAGTTCGCGACCGAGCTGCGCGGGGTCCCCAACGTCATCCTGACCCCGCACGTCGCAGGCTCGACCGAGGAGGCGCAGGAGGCGATCGGCCGCGAGGTCGCGAGCGCCCTCGTCAAGTTCGTCAACACGGGAGCGACGACGGGCTCGGTGAACTTCCCGCACGTGGAGCCTCCCCCGCTGCGGGACCGCCACCGCCTGCTGAACGTGCACCGCAACGTGCCCGGCGTGCTCAGCAGCATCAACCGCATCGTCTCGGACGCGCAGGCCAACATCGAGAGCCAGATCCTGGCCACGACGCCGGCCATCGGCTACCTCGTGATGGACCTCAACCGCGAGGTGTCGGAGGAGGTCCGCCTGCAGATGTCCGCCCTGGAGACGAGCATCCGCACCCGCGTCCTCTACTGACGGCGTCGGCCTGGCGAGTTCGTTTCCACCGGACGAGCGGTCCACTTCACGCGGCCGGCGAAGGGGTCGCCCGGCGGGAGGAACTTCCCTCCCGCGTCGACCGCCACCTCGTGGAGCACGTTGTCCGAGGGCAGGCAGACGAGGCCGCGCGCCTTCGCGGCCTTCGCGGCGAAGGTGACGAGCTCCAGCGTCGTCCAGTCGATCTGCGCCGTGGACTGGGCGAGCGCCGCGTGCGGGATCGCCGCCCCGTCGCGCACGAGCATCACCACCGGGACCTCTCCGGCGTCGATCCGCTGCCAGCCTTCTCCGTGGGCGCGTCCCGTCTGGTAGTCGATCCAGCCCCCGGGCGGTAGATAGACGTTGCGCCCCGTCGTCCCCTCTTCCATGAGCGGTGCGACCAGGATGTCCGCGCCGAAGAGGTACTCGTCCTCGACCGTCCACGAGCCGGGGTCGTCCGGATACTCGACGAACAGCGCCCGCAGCATCGGTAGGCCCCGCTCCGAGCTGTCCTTCGCCTGCGCGTAGACGTACGGCATAAGCCGGTACTTCATCTCGGCGGCGCGGCGGAAGGCGTCGGTGAAGGACGGCCCGTACTCCCACGGCTCCTTCGGCGGGGTGCCGTGGGCGCGGCTGTGGGACGTGAGCATCCCGAAGGGCAGCCAGCGCCGGTAGAGCTCCTCCGGCGTCTTCGCGGTGAAGCCGCCGATGTCGTGGCTCCAGAAGGTGAAGCCCGACAGGCCCAGCGAGAGACCGCCGCGCAGGGTGGAGAGCATCGCGTTGTCGAGGTTCCCCGCGTCTCCGCCCCAGTGCAGAGGGTACCGCTGGCTCCCCGCCCACGCGCTGCGGGCCCACATGATCGTCTCCCCGCTCACCTGCTTCGTGATCTCCGCGACGGCGCGGTTGTACCGGAGCGGGTAGAGGTTGTGCTCGTAGAAGCCGGTGCGGCCGGAGGCGTAGACCCCGCTGAGCGGGGCCGCCTCGCCGAAGTCCACCTTGATCGCGCCCACCCCCAGGCGCAGCAGGCCGGCGATCTTCTCCTGGTACCAGCTCACCGTGGCCGGGTTCGAGAAGTCGAGGACGGCGTCCTCGTACGGCAGGTTACCCTTCGCGTCCCGCACCGCGAGGCCTTTCTCCAGGATCTCTGGGAAGAGCGTGTTGTTCGGTACGAAGTACGGGAGCTGCCAGAGCGAGACGTGGAAGCCGTCGCGCTTCAGGTCCGCGATCATCTTCACGGGGTCCCGGAAGCGGGTCTTCGAGAACTGGTAGTCGCAGCGCCAGTCGTGCTCGAACCAGCCCGTGTCGAGGTGGATGACGTCGGCCGGCACGCGGTTCTCCCGCAGCTTCGCCGCGACCGAGCGCACCTCATCCTCCGAGAAGTACGTGATGCGGCTCATCCAGAAGCCGAAGGACCACAGCGGCGGCATCGCCGCCTTGCCCGTGAGCGTCGTGTACTCGTCCAGCACCTGCTTCGGCGTGCCGAGGAAGACGAAGAGGTCCAGCTCGTCGTCGCCGAGCAGGAGCGCGTTCGACCCGTGGTACGAGGCCCCCATGTCGAAGGTCGCGGGGGCCGAGGTGTGGACGAACATGCCGTAGCCCCGGCTGCTCAAGAAGAACGGGATCGGCTTGTACATGCGCTCGGTCTGTACCCCGTTCGCGTCGTTCGTCCACAGGACGACCCTCTGGCCGCGCTTGTCGAGGCGGGTGAACGACTCGCCCGTGCCGAAGAGCTTCTCGCCCGGCGAGAGCGAGAAGACCGCGGCCACGCTCCGCGAGTAGTCGGAGCTGCGCCGCACGAAGGAGAACGGCAGCGCGGGCACGAGGGTGGCCGCGTAGTCCGAGGTGTGCTGGGTGCGGGTCAGGAGCCGCCCCGCGGCGTCGCGGAACTCGACGTGCCAGGGCTTCTCGAGGACGGTCACCGATCCCGCCGCGCTCGTGTAGCGGTATCCCCCCTCGACGCGCGTGTGCGTCCAGGACGAGTCCCGCCCGGGCTCGCGGACGAGCATCAGCGACTCCCCCTCGGGCCGCGCCCGGGGGCCCGTCCGGAGGCGGAGGCGAACCGTCCGCGGCGAGACGAGCTGGAGCTCGAAGGGCAGCGCCGGGTTCGTCGCGTACTCCTTGTCCGGGAAGACCACCCCCTCGAAGGGGCGGAGGACGGCCTCCATGTTGTTGAAGGCGATCCGGGGGTAGAGCTGGTGGCGCTGCCAGGTCAGGGAGCCCGTGCCCGCGGAGGGGTCGAATCCCGCGAGGCTGTCCGCCAGGTAGTAGGCGTTGCGGTAGTCGCGGAAGTCCGGGCTGACGTCGACCAGATCGCTCAGGAGAGGCGGCGGCTGGTTGGCGGACTGGGCCCGGAGCGGCGGGGTGGCCAGCAGGGCCAGCACGCAGCCGCAGACGAAGGCCATGCGACGGGCGGTGACGGTGGCAGTCATGGGTGTTCTCCTTCCGGCTCGTGCGAGCCGCGGTGGGGCGGCCTCACTCGGCCCTCAGCACCACCTCGGCGGTGGCCAGGCCGTCCGACGCCGCGGTCACGCGGATCGGCCCCGTCTCGCCCCGCTTCGAGCCGACGACGAGGAGAGCCAGGCCGCTGAAGGCCTTGCGGTGGTCGGCCTGGAAAGACTCGACTGAGGCCGCGTTGCCGTTGTCCACCGCGGCGATGCGCCCGGCGCCCGCGACCTCGAAGCGCACGAGGTTGTCGGCGGCGGGCACGAGGTTGCCGTCCGCGTCCTCGATGCGAACGGTCACGAACGACAGGTCTTCGCCGTCGGCGTGGATCG
>JBGPQQ010000019.1:0-15159 GCA_041489115.1 Vicinamibacteria bacterium
ACGACCTCGAGCTGGCTTCCCGCTTCCGGGTGCGCGTGGGCGAGGGGATCGTGGGGGCGGCCGCCGCGTCGCGGGAGACGGTCTTCGTGCCCGACGTGTCGAGTGACCCGCGCTACATCTCCTTCTTCCCGGGCGTCGTGGCCGAGCTTGCGATCCCGCTCGTGAGCAGGGACCACCTGGTGGGTGTGCTCAACATCGAGGGTCCCGCCGCCTCTCCCTTCACCCCGGCGGCGCGCACCGCGCTGCAGGTCCTGGCCGGCCACCTCGCGGTGGCGATCGAGAACGCGACGCTCTACCGCGAGACGCGGTGGTACGCGGGGCTCCTCGCGACGCTCTACGAGATCGGCAAGGAGACGGCCTCGATCCTCGACCTCGACGAGCTCCTGCAGCGGCTGGCCGAGATCGTCAAGCGCGTGATCGACTACGAGATGTTCGGGATCCTCCTGCTCGACGAGGACCGCGACGAGCTCGTGCTGCGCAAGGCCGTCAACTTCGGCCCCGCCAAGGAGCGGAGCCGCATCGCGGTCACCGAGGGCCTGTGCGGCGCCGCCGTGCGGTCGAGGGAGCCCGTCCTCGTCGGCGACGTGCGGAAGGACCCGCGTTACGTGAGCCTCGTGCCGGAGACCCGCTCCGAGCTCGTGGTGCCGCTCGTCCACAAGGACCGGGTGATCGGGGTCCTCGACCTCGAGTCGCCGGTGCTCGACCGCTTCACCGAGAGGCACGTGAAGGTGCTCACCCCGCTCGCGAGCCAGGTCGCGGGGGCGGTCGAGAACGCGCGGCTCTACGCCGAGATCCGGAAGAACGAGGACCGGCTGGGGCGGGAGCTCCGGATCGCCCAGGAGATCCAGCACGCGCTCTTCCCGGAGGGCTCCCCCTCGGGTTCCGGCTGGGAGGCCTCGGCCCATTTCCGCCCCGCCCGCGAGCTCGGGGGCGACCTCTACGACTTCTACGACATGGGCGGGGGGCTCCTCGGGGTCGCCACCGGCGACGTGGCCGGGAAGGGCGTCCCGGCCGCGCTCTACGCGGCGTTCGCCTCGGGCACGATCCGCTCGCGCGCCTTCGAGCGACGGGCGCCGGCCGACCTGATGCAGCGGGTCAACCGCACGCTCCGCCGGCGGGGCATCGAGGGCCTCTTCTGCACCCTCGCCTACGCCCTCTTCGACTTCCAGGACCGCTCGCTGCGCCTCGCGAACTCCGGCCTGCCGCACCCCCTCCACTATCGGGCGGCGGAGAAGCGGGCGGTGCCGCTCGACGTCTCCGGGCTTCCCCTCGGGACCTTCGACGGGGTCAGCTACGACGAGGTCTCGGTGGAGCTCGCGAAGGGGGATGTGGTCGTTTTCTATACAGACGGCCTCGTCGAGGCCCGCCGGGGCCGGGAGGAGTACGGGCCGGACCGGCTCCTCCGGGGGCTCGAGAGCCACGCCGGGCTTCCCGCACCCGAGCTCGGGGAGAGGCTCCTCTCGGACTTCGACGGCTTTCTCGGGGACGCAAGTCCCGCCGACGACGTCACCCTCATCGTCGTCAAGGTGCTCTAAGTAATGGGCTCCCGCCGTTTTCGGTGGACGTGAGTGAGATCACAACCGGCTCCGGGGGGGCCGTTATACTTGCTGTTTTCGAGCGCGAAGCGAGCCCATTTGCTGAAGAAGATCGCTGGTGTCGTGGCGCTGGCCGCCTTCCCGGCCTCCGCCCCCGGGCAGGTGCTCTCCTTCTCGGCGCGGAGCGACCTCGTGGTGTTTTCCGCCACGGCGGTGGACGGCAAGGGCCGGCCGGTCACCGATCTCCGGCGCGAGGATTTCCGCATCTACGAGGAGGGGCGGGCCCAGGCGATCGCCCATTTTCACGGCGGGCGGGGGCTGCCGGCCCGGGTCCTCCTGCTCGTGGACGCGAGCGGCAGCATGAGCGAGGAGCGGAAGGTCGCCAACGCGCGGTGGGCGGCCGGGCAGATCCTCGACGCCCTCGGCCCGGAGGACCAGGTGGCGCTGGCCGGATTCGACAGCCGCTACTGGGGCGTCGTGGCCTTCACCCGCGACCGCGAGGCCGTGCGCAAGGGGCTCGAATCCGTCACGCCCTTCGGCTCGACGGCACTCCACGACGCCCTCGACAAGGCCGCGCACGACATCGCGAGCCACGGGGAGGGGCGGCGCGCGGTCGTCGTCCTGACCGACGGGATGGACACCTCGAGCCAGAGGACGCCCGACGAGGTGATCGCGCGCTCGCGCGCCCTGGACGTCCCGATCTACGCGGTCTCCGTCGTCGCCCCGATCGACGACCCGGCCTCGGACTCCTTCCTCGGGAAGAAGGAGGCCGGACAGGCGGCGGCCGCCACCGAGACGCTCGCCCGCTACGCCGAGCTCTCCGGGGGCGCCGCGTTCCACGTTAGCAACCCCGCCGCCCTGCGCCTCGCCGCCGACCGGATTGCCGGCGAGCTCAAGCACCAGTATCGTCTCGGGTGGGACCCGCCGTCGGGCCCCTCCCGCTTCCGCCGCGTCGTGGTGCAGTCGACCCGCAAGGGGGTCACCGTGCGCAGCCGCAGCGGCTACCTGCCGCCGTCATGAGTCGTTTCACGGCGGCCGGGTCGGAGTCCCTCCCCCGGCCGTCTCGACAAGGAGGCCATCGAGTGAGAACCGTGATCGTGCCGCTTCTGGCGGCGAGTGTCGCCCTCGCGGGCTGCGCCAAGAAGTCCTTCGTGCAGCGCGAGGTCGGCGAGGTCAACAAGAAGGTGGACGCCATCTCCGCCGAGGTGGAGAAGACCCAGCAGCGCGTCCAGCAGAACGAGGTCCGAATCGACGCCGTGGACAAGTCGGCCCAGTCCGGGATCAGCGAGGCCAAGGGCTCGGCCCAGTCCGCGATGACGAAGGCCCAGGAGGCCGAGAAGGCCGCCAAGGGCAAGCTCATCTACACCGTCACCCTGTCGAACGACAAGGTGCGCTTCCCGGTCAACAAGGCCGAGATCAGCGACGAGGCCAAGGCGTTGATCGACGAGGCCGTGGCTCCGCTCGTCCAGGCGAACCGGGGGGTCTGGTTCGAGATCGAGGGCCACACCGACAACACCGGCGACGCCGCCTACAACTTCAGGCTGGGCGAGGAGCGGGCCATGGCGGTCCGCGACTACATCGCGAAGAAGCACGGCATCGCCCTCAACCGGCTGAACGTCATCTCCTACGGCGAGGAGAAGCCGGTGGCCGACAACAAGGCCCGTGAAGACCGGGCGCAGAACCGCCGGGTCGTGATCCGCATCCTGGAGTAGGACGGGAGCGGCCGGACCGGCCCCGGGGCCCGCGCGGGTCCCGGGGCTTCTTTGCTTTACAGACGCCCCCCCCGACGCCGCGGCCTGCCGATTCCCGGGAATGCCGGCGCCCTGCTGGCCGTATCATTCCCGGAGGTGATGGGTCACTCTGCGCGTCCCCCGTCGGCCGACCCGGGGCCGGACGAGACGTTCCTCCTGGCCCGGGCGCGGCAGGGGGACCTCGCGGCCTTCGAGACGGTCGTGAGGCGGTACCAGCGCCGCGTGTACGGGGTGGCCCTGCGGATCGTGCGCGCCCACGACGTGGCGGACGACGTGGCCCAGGAGGCGTTCGTGCGGTCCTGGCGGTCCCTCGACCGCTTCGAGCTCGGGCGGCCGTTCGGCCCCTGGGTGTGCCGCATCGCCGCGAACCTCGCGGTGAACCACGTGCGCTCCCCGCGCGCCCGCGAGGAGGGCCTGCCCGAGGGCCACGCGGAGATGCCGTCCGCGGACCCCGGCCCCCTCGGGGCCGTGCTCGACGCGGAGGCGCGGCGCGTCCTCGACGAGGCGGTCGCGGCGCTGTCTCCCGAGCAGCGCGCGGTCTTCGTCCTGCGGACGGCGGAG
Organism: Vicinamibacteria bacterium; assembly: GCA_041489115.1. GTDB lineage: Bacteria > Acidobacteriota > Vicinamibacteria > Fen-336 > Fen-336 > DATBSL01. The sequence goes on from JBGPQQ010000019.1 coordinate 3,848, forward strand.
GAGATGTCCTACGACGAGATCGCGGGGGCGCTCGGCATCAGCCCGGGCACGGTGATGAGCCGGCTCTTCCGCGCGCGCGAGCGCCTCGCGACGACGCTCGCCCCCTACCTCGGGGCGGCGGGCGCCCGGCGAAGGGCGGGGGGCGCATGAGCGGCCACGAGCGCGAGCGCCTCTCGGCGTACCTCGACCGGGAGCTGCCCCCGGACGAGCGCGCTGCGGTCGAGGCGCACCTCTCGGCCTGCCCCGAGTGCGCCGCTTTCCTCGCGGAGCTGGCGGTAGTGGACGAGGCCGCGGCCTCGCTCCCCGCCGAGCCCCCGGAGGGCTACTTCGAGAGCTTCCCGGCCCGAGTGCGGTCTCGGCTCGAGCCTCCCCAGGCCGCATCCCCGGGGCGCCGCGTGCCGGCCTGGACGTGGGCGGCGGCGGCCGCGCTGCTGCTCGCCGTGGTCACGCCGCTGACGCTGCGGCAGCTCCGCCCGGCGCCCGCGGAGGCGCCGTCCGCGCCTGCGGCCCTCCAGCCTCCTGGCTCGGCGCCCGAGCCCAAGCGGGCGGAGGAGGCGCGTCGGCCGGAGCCTCCGTCGACGCTTCCTTTCCGGCCGGTTCCGCGCGGGAAGGGTGGGCCGGTTCCCGCGGCCGCGACCGCACCCGCGGCGACCGCCCCCGTCCCGCCTGCCGCTCCACGGGAGAAGGCGGAGGCCGACTTCGCCCGCGAGCCCGTACCACTGCCGCCGGCTCCCGCCCAGGCCGTCGTGGCGCGAGACGAAACCGCGGCCGCGCGGGCCCCGGCGGGCAACCTGGCCGATGTCGCGACCGCGGAATCGGCGGCCGAGTCCGCAGAGCCGGCTCTGTCGGCGAAGAAGGCGGGTCCCGTGGGCGGCGTCTCGGAAGAGAGACCGCCCGAGGACGCGTTCCGGCGGCTCGAGGCGGCGCGCCCCCGATCGGCCGTGGAGTGGCGCCGCCTGCGCGACGAGTGGAATGCCTTCGCCGCGGCCCAGCCCGATCGCCTCCGGGCGGACGAGGCGCGGGTCCGGGCGATCGTGGCGGGCCGCGTGGCGTGGCTCATCGGCGGGGACGAGAGCGACGAGGACGCCTTCCGGCGCGCCGCGGCGGCCTACCTGCGCCGGGAGGACGCCCGGCAGAAGCCGCGGGTCGAGCGGCTGCTCGCGGAGCCCCGGCGAGCGCCCTGAGCGGTCAGGCGGAGCCCGGCCGGCCCTGCAGCCGGCTGTGGCGGAAGCCGTACGCGAAGTAGATCGCGATCCCGAGCACCATCCACACCCCGAAGCGGATCCAGGCGGTCCGCGGCAGCCCCAGCATCACGAAGAGGCAGGCCAGGGCGCCGAGCGGGGCCACGACCCAGACGAAGGGGACGCGGAACGGGCGCGGTCGGTGCGGGTCCCGCAGCCGGAGGGCGAGGACGCCGAGGCACACGACGAGGAACGCGAAGAGGGTGCCGATGTTGGTGAGGTCGTAGGTCTCGTCGTCGTCGAGGACGGTGGACCCGAGGGCCACCACCACGCCGGTGACGATCGTGGTCACGTGCGGCGTGTGGAACCTCGGGTGGATGGCGCGGAAGGCCGACGGCAGGAGGCCGTCCCGGCTCATCGAGAAGAAGATGCGCGGCTGTCCCATCTGGAAGACGAGCAGCACCGCGGTCATGGAGACGATCGCGCCGAAGGAGATGATGGCCTGGCCCCAGCCCAGGCCGGCCGCCTCGAAGGCGCGGGCGAGCGGATCCGAGCCCTTCAGCTGCTGGTAGGGCACGAGCCCGGTCGCGACGATGCCCACCACCGCGTAGATGATCGTGCAGATGACGAGGGAGCCGAGGATGCCGCGCGGCATGTTCCGCTGCGGGTCCTTCGTCTCCTCGGCCGCGGTCGAGACCGCGTCGAAGCCGATGTAGGCGAAGAAGACGATGGCCGCCCCCTGGTGGATCCCCCGCCAGCCGTTCGGGGCGAAGGGTGTCCAGTTGCGGGGGTCGAGGTAGAGGGCGCCCACCCCCACGAAGAGGGCGAGCACGGCGAGCTTCAGGACGACCATGGCGTTGTTCAGCCACGCGCTCTCGCGGATGCCGATCACGAGCACCCAGGTGATGAGGGCGATGATCACGATGCCGGGCAGGTTCACCGCCACGTGGTGGCCGAGCACGGTGGGGAGGTCCGCCATGCGCTCGGGGTAGGAGAGCATCACGTCGCGGTAGCTGTGGCAGAGCCAGAAGGGGAAGTCGATCCCGAAGAAGCGCAGGAGCGAGCTGAAGTAGCCCGACCAGGCGATCGCCACCGCGACGTTGCCGACCGCGTACTCGAGGATCAGGTCCCAGCCGATGATCCAGGCCACGAGCTCGCCCAGGGTCGCGTAGGCGTAGGTGTAGGCGCTGCCGGAGATGGGGATGAGCGCGGTGAGCTCCGCGTAGCAGAGCCCGGCCAGCGCGCAGACCGCGCCGAGGAGGAGGAACGAGACGACGAGGGCGGGACCGGCTCCATAGCGGACGACGGCGCCGTCGGGGCCCACCTCGCCGACGGCGGCGGTGCCGATCGCGGAGAAGATACCGGCCCCGATCACCGCCCCGATGCCGAGCATGACGAGGTCGAAGGCGCCGAGGGTGCGCTTGAGGCCCGAGCCGCCACCCTCGAGGCTGGCGACGATGTCCGCGACCGACTTCGTCCGGAGAAGCGCGTTCATCCCGCCTCCGCGCGCGGCCGGCCGCGGCCGCGCCGATAAAGGCCGGCATGATAGCATGTGGTTTTTCCTCGACCGGGGCGGGAGGGCGCGGGGCGATGCTGGTGGTGATGCGTCAGGGGGCGACGGAGGACGACGTCCACGGTGTGGTGCGGGCGGTCGAGGCGCGCGGCTTCAAGGACACGATCGTCCGCGTGGGGGACGTGCCGGTGGGCGGCCGGGAGTTCGTGGTGGCGGCCGGTCCGTGCGCGGTCGAGTCGCGGGGGGCGGCGGCGGTGGGGGCGGACGGGCTCATCGTCGAGGTCCACCACGACCCCGACACCGCGCTCTCCGACGGCCCGCAGTCGATCACCCCCGACGCCTTCGCGTCACGCCCCCGGGTCCCGCGTGTCCTCATTCCAGCCTGATCAACCCGCGCTCGAGCAGGCGGGCGAAGATGAGCATCGCTTCCTCCTCGCCCATCGGGCACAGCTTCAGGATCGACTGCACGTCCCACTGCCCGTTGACGCGGGACAGCACGAACCCCTCGTGGGGATCGAGGTTGTGCTTCGTGAGGGTGACGAGGTCGACCGCGAGGGACGGCACCTTGTCGCGGGGGATGGCGTGGAGCTGCCGCGCGCGCTGCCGCGTTTCCATCGCCGCGATGAGGCCCTTCTTGGCGTTCTGGTTCAGGCGGTCGAGGGCGAGGACGTCCTCGTAGGCCTTGAGGGCGGCGTCGTAGCGCTTCTCCTGCAGGCGCTGGTAGGCGAGGGTGAGGAGGGCCTGGATGGCCCCCACCGGGTCCGCGGCCTGCGTCTCCGCCCGCACCTCACCGACCGCGACGAGCCCCCGCGAGTGCAGGTCGAAAACGAGCGCGGCGGTCTCGAACTCCGAGCGCCGCAGCTCCAGGCTCATCTCGGCGAGGCTCTTGCCGGCCGCGGCGAGGCCGAGGACCTGCTCCTCCACGGGGTCGGCCCCCGCGGGCGGGGGGCCGTTCACCTTGAAGGTCGTCTCCACGTTGGGGAAGACGGCCCGGATGCGCTGCCACTCGTCGACCCGGCGGATGCCCTCGAGGATCACCGGGGTCACCAGCGACTCGAAGGTGATCAGGATGTTCTCGGGGAACTCGCCCTCCCCGAACTCGAACTGGCCGGAGGGCCAGAGGAAGAGGTCGTAGACCGTCTCCTCGGCCTTGGCCTTGAGCGCGCGCCGGAGGTCGTCCTCGGTGAGCACTCCGTCCGCGACGAGGATCGAGCCGAGGAGGCGGTCCGTCTCCTCCTGGGCGAGGAGAACGCGGAAGAGCTGCTACTCGGTCATGAGGCGCAGGCGGATCAGGAACTGGCCGAGCGACTCGCGGGGGTCGTTCGACCAGGAGGACAAGATGTTGCCCTCGCGCAGGATGATGCGCTTCTGCACGGAGCGGCGCTCGACGTGCAGGGTGCCCGTCTTTCGGCCCGAGGCGATCCACTGCAGGACGTCGGGCAGGGCCATCGTCCGCAGGTCGCCGCGGAGGCTCATGGGTTCAGCCGCGGGGGGAGAGCTTCAGCTCTCGTCCCAGGAGAGGTCCCAGAAGAGGTAGTCGCGCCAGCTTTCCGGCGCGCGGTGGACGCCGAGGCTCAGCGTCAGGTGCGGGAGGGCGGGCGGGCGGCGCGGGCGACGGACGAGGCGCAGCCCCGCCTGCTCGGGCAGGAGATCGCCCTTGCGGCGGTTACAGGGGATGCAGCACGTGACGATGTTGTCCCACTCCTTGCGTCCGCCTCGGGTGACCGGGACCACGTGGTCGAAGGTGAGCTGGGAAGGCAGGAAACGATCGCCGCAGTACTGGCAGGCGTGATCGTCGCGGGCGTAGACGTTCGCGCGGGAGAACGGCACGTCGGCGAAGGAGCGTTTCATACGGACGTGACGGAGGAGGCGAAGCACCGAGGGGAGCCTCACCCGGACCGTGACGCCCCGGATCTCCCGGTCGTATACGGCGATGACCTCGACCTTGCCCTGGAAGAGCAGGGTGATCGCTTTTTGCCATGGCACGACCCGCAGGGGTTCGTAGGTGGCGTTCAGGACGAGCGTCTGGTCCATACGCAGCGATCAGACTGAGATTCTCCGTTCACCCCCGGAAGCTGTCAAGGACGGGCGAGCCCGGGCGGCGGCCTCCGCCGGGCAGAAGTCCCGTGCTCTCTGCGGGTTGGCGCCGGCGGCGGAACGAGCCCGGAGGCGAGCGCGGGAAGTTTCAGCGCTGCACGCGGGCCGAGCCGCCCTTCATCACGCGCTCCACCTCGGCGAGGCTCGCCATCGTGGTGTCGCCGGGCGTCGTCATCGCGAGCGCCCCGTGGGCGGCGCCGCAGTCGACCGCCCACTGCGGGTCCCTACTCGCCAGGAAGCCGTAGATGAGCCCGGAGGCGAACGAGTCGCCGCCGCCCACCCGGTCCCAGATCTCGAGGGCGTCGTGGGCGCGCGACTGGTAGAGGCGCCCGCCGGTGTAGAGAACGGCCGCCCAGTCGTTGACGGAGGCCGACCGCACATTGCGGAGCGTGGTCGCCACCGCCTGGAAGTTGGGGAAGGCGGCGACGGCTTTCTCGATCATCTTCTGGAAGTTGCCCGGGTCGAGGGACGAGAGGTTCTCGTCGAGGCCCTCCACCTCGAAGCCGAGGGCGGCGGTGAAATCCTCTTCGTTGCCGAGCATCACGTCGACGTAGGCGGCGAGCTCGCGATTGACCTCCTGCGCGCGCTCCTTCCCTCCGATCGACTTCCAGAGGGACGCGCGGTAGTTGAGGTCGTAGGAGACGAGCGTGCCGTGCTTCTTGGCCACCGCCATCGCCTCCTTCGCCACGAGGGGCGTCGTCTCGGAGAGCGCGGCGAAGATCCCGCCCGTGTGGAGCCAGCGGGCGCCTTCCTTCCCGAAGAGGGCGTCCCAGTCGACGTCGCCCGGCTTCATCTGCGAGGCCGCGGTGTGGCCGCGGTCCGAGCAGCCCACCGCCGCGCGCACGCCGAAGCCGCGCTCGGTGAAGTTGAGCCCGTTGCGGACGGTGCGCCCGACCCCGTCGTCGGGCACGAAGCGCACGTGGCTCTGGTCGACGCCTCCCTGGTAGACGAGGTCCTGGAGGAGCTGGCCCACCGGGTTGTGGACGAAGGCGGTGACGATGGCGGTCCGCAGGCCGAAGCAGCGCTTCAGGCCGCGCGCCACGTTGTACTCGCCGCCGCCCTCCCAGACCTGGAACGCGCGCGCGGTGCGAATACGGGTGTCGCCGGGGTCGAGGCGGAGCATGACCTCGCCGAGGCTGACGAGGTCGAAGCGGCAGTCGGGCGCGGGCTTGAGGTTCAGGGCCATGGCCCGGCGACGGTATCGCCGCCTCGGGAGCGTGTCAACGAGCGCGTCAGACGAGGAGCATGGCGTCGCCGTAGGAGTAGAAGCGGTAGCGCTTCCGGACGGCCTCCGCGTAGGCGGCGAGGACGCGCTCGCGCCCGGCGAAGGCGCTCACCAGGAGGAGGAGCGACGAGCGGGGCAGGTGGAAGTTCGTGACGAGCGCGTCGACGGCCCGGAAGCGGAAGCCGGGGAGGATCACGAGGGCGGTCGCCCCGTCGCCCGGCCGGAGGCGGCCCGCCGGGTCCAGGGCCGACTCGAGGGCGCGGGTGGCGGTGGTGCCGATCGCGACGACACGGCGCCCCTCCTCGCGGGCGCGGCCGACCGCGGCGGCGGTGTCCTCCGGGACGAGGAAGCGCTCGGGGTCCACGCGGTGGGCGCGCACGTCGTCGACCTCGACGGGGCGGAAGGTGCCGGGACCCACGTGCAGGACGATCTCCGCGCGCTCGACCCCGCGGGCGCGGAGGCGCTCGAGGAGCTCCCGGGTGAAGTGCAGGCCGGCGGTGGGAGCGGCCACGGAGCCCGGCTCGCGGGCGTAGACGGTCTGGTAGCGCTCCCGGTCCGAGGGCGCATCCGGGCGGTGGATGTACGGGGGGAGCGGCACGTGGCCGTGGCGCTCGAGCGCCTCCTCCGGCGCGAGCCCGTCGAGAAGGAGGCGGACGCGACGGGTGGATCCCGGGCCCGCGGCCGGGTCGGCGCCGGCGGCGGGCGGCTCCACGCGGACCCGGAAGCCGGCAGCGATCTCGACGAGGGCCCCGGGCCGGAGGCGCCGGCCCGGGCGGACGAGGGCGTCCCACGTGTCGGGGCCGTGGCGGCGGACGAGGAGGATCTCGGCGGCGCCGCCGCCCGCGCGACGGCCCAGAAGACGCGCGGGAAAGACGCGGCTGCGGTTGGTGACGAGGAGATCGCCCGGGCGGAGGAGCTCCGGGAGGTCCGAGAAGGACCGGTGGGAGACGGAACCGGAGGCGCGCTCGAGGACGAGCAGCCGCGAGGCGTCGCGCGCGGCGAGCGGCTCCTGGGCGACGAGCTCCGGAGGCAACTCGAAGTCGTACGCGCCGATCTCGCCGTCCGCAGGGTCCGGGAGCATCAGGCAACCCGGGGGGCCTGGGGATGCACGGCGGCTCGACGTGTCTGCCCGGGCTCGGCTCTACGAAGCACTCCCGCGCCCCTCTTTCAGAAGAGCTTCTTCTGGGGGCCGTTGGGCGGCCCCGAGTCGGGCACCGCCAGGCCGAGGTGCTCGTACGCCCGGCGGGTCGCGGTGCGCCCCCGGGGCGTGCGGTCGAGGAAGCCGTGCTGGAGGAGGTACGGCTCGTAGATGTCCTCGATCGCGTCGGGCTCCTCGCTGATCGCCGCGGCGAGGGCGTTCACGCCGACCGGCCCGCCCCCGAACTTCTGGATGATGGTGAGGAGCAGGCGGCGGTCCACCTCGTCGAAACCGTGCGCGTCGACCTCGAGGAGGGCGAGGGCGTCGCGGGCGACGGCGCCGTCGATCGCGCCCCCCGCCCGGACCTGGGCGAAATCGCGCACGCGGCGGAGCAGGCGGTTCGCCACCCGCGGCGTGCCGCGGCTGCGGCCCGCGATCTCCGTGGCGCCGTCCGCGTCGATCGGGACCCCGAGGATGCGCGCCGAGCGCGTGACGATGAGGTGGAGGTCGGCCTCGGTGTAGAAGTCGAGGCGGTGGACGATGCCGAAGCGGCCCCGGAGGGGCGCGGTGAGGAGGCCGGCGCGGGTGGTGGCCCCGATCAGGGTGAAGGGCTTCAGCGGGATCTTCATGGACCGCGCGCCGGGCCCGCTGCCGATCATGAGGTCGAGGCTGTAGTCCTCGAGCGCCGGGTAGAGGATCTCCTCGACCTTCGCGTCGAGGCGGTGGATCTCGTCCACGAAGAGGATCTCGCGGTGCTCGAGCGCCGTGAGCAGGGCAGCCAGGTCCCCGGCGCGCTCGATGACCGGTCCCGCGGTGCCCTTGATCGGCACGCCGAGCTCGTTCGCGATCACGTTGGCGAGGCTCGTCTTGCCGACGCCGGGCGGGCCGAAGAGGAGGATGTGGTCGATGGCCTCTCCGCGCCCGCGCGCCGCCTCGATGGCCACCCGCAGGTTGGCGATCACCTGGCGCTGCCCCACGTACTCGTCGAGCCGGCGCGGGCGGAGGGAGACCTCGAACCCGAGGTCGTCGTCGATGGGCCGTCCGGTGACGAGGCGGTCGTTCACGGGGACTAGTCTATCGCCCCGACAGGATGCGCAGGGTCCGCCGAAGGACGTCCTCGAAGCGGCCGGCGCCGTCGTCCTTGAGGGCGCGGTCGACGCCCTTCTCGGCCTCGGGGCGCGAGTAGCCCAGGTGGACGAGGGCGGAGACGAGGTCCTCCTTGGCGCTCGACAAGGGCGCCGTGGCCGGGGTCTCCTCCTCGGTGGCGGCCAGGCCCTGCACCTTGTCCCTCAGCTCCAGGACCAGGCGCTCGGCGGTCTTCTTCCCGACCCCCGGGATGCGGGTCAGGCGAAGGACGTCGCTCGAGCGGAGGGCGGCGACGAGGTCGGGGGCCTCGATCCCGGAGAGGATCGAGAGGGCGAGCTTCGGGCCCACGCCGGAGACGGCGATGAGCCGCTCGAAAAGCGCCTGCTCGGTGGCGGTGAGGAAGCCAAAGAGGGCGAGCGCGTCCTCCCGGACGTGGGTGTGGGTGAGGAGGGTGACCTCGTCCCCGGGCTCGCCGATCCGGTAGAAGGTGCTCAGGGGGATGGCCACCCGGTAGCCGACCCCGCCCACGTCCACGATCGCCTCCTGCGGCTCCTTGCGGAGGAGGCGTCCCCGGACCTGGGCGATCACGAGGGCACCCCGGCCGCGGGCCCGAGGCAGGCGAGGCAGAGAGCGACGGCGAGGGCGTCGGTGGCGTCGCCCGGCTCCGCGTCCCGGGAGAGAGACAGCATGCGGGTGACCATGAAGGCGACCTGCGTCTTCTCCGCGCGGCCGAAACCGGTGATCTGCTGCTTGACCGTGGCCGGCGGGTACTCGTGGACGGGGAGGCCGGCCTGGGCGCCGGCCAGGAGGACGACCCCGCGGACGTGGCCGAGCACGAGCGCCGTCCGCGTGTTGGCGGCGTGGAAGACGTCCTCGACCGCCAGGGCGTCGGGCCGGAGTCGCTCGATGAGGGTGGAAACCCCGGCGTGGATGTGCCGGAGCTTCTCGGGGAGGGAGAGCCTCTGGCCGGGGGCGATCGTCCCCATCTCGACGAGGCGGTGCCGCCGCCCGTCGGTTTCGACGGCCCCGTATCCGGTGCGCAGCGACCCGGGGTCGACGCCGAGCACGATCATGCTAGCTCGCGGCCGCGGCCTCCATCTCCGCCTCGGAGATGTCGGAGTTGTCCCACACGGTCTGCACGTCCTCGTGGTCGTCGAGCGCCTCGACGAGCCTGAGGAGCTGCTGGGCCTTCGCGCCTTCGAGGGCGACGTTGTTGTCGGCCAGCTTCTTGACCTCGGCCTCGTCGGGCTCGATCCCGGCCTTCTTGATCGCGTTGCGGACGGCCTCGAGGCCGTGCTGGGTGGTGAAGACCGTGAAGCCCTGCGGCTCGGAGACGATGTCGTCGGCCCCCGCGTCGAGGGCGATCTCCATGAGCTTCTCTTCGGTCGTCTTCCCGGCGGCGATCGAGATGACCCCCTTCGGCCTGAACATGTAGGCGACGCTGCCGGCGCCGCCGAGGTTGCCGCCGTGCTTGGAGAAGATGTGCCGGATCTCCGAGACGGTGCGGTTGCGGTTGTCCGTGGTGCCCTCGACGAGGATCGCCACGCCCCCGGGCCCGTAGCCCTCGAGAACCATGTCCTCGTAGGTGGAGCCCTCCAGCTCGCCCGTGCCCTTCTTGATGGCCCGGGTGATGTTGTCGGACGGCATGTTGGAGGCCTTGGCCTTGTCGACCGCCGTGCGCAGGCGCGGGTTGGCGTCCGGGTCACCCCCGCCGATGCGGGCGGCGATCGTCATCTCGCGGATGACCTTCGTGAAGAGCTTGCCCCGCTTGGCGTCGAGGGCGCCCTTCTTGTGCTTGATCGTGTGCCATTTGGAGTGTCCGGACATGGGCCTTCTCCTGCGCGCTCTTCCGGGAGTTTAGCACCGGCCTTCGGCCGGCCGTTTCAACAAAAAAGCCCCGGTCCGAGCGGACCGGGGCTGAGGTCGTATGCATGCAAAAAAGTCCCGGCAACGTCCTACTCTCCCACCAGGTCGCCCTGACAGTACCATCGGCGCTGGAGGGCTTAACGGCCGTGTTCGGAATGGGAACGGGTGTGGCCCCTCCGCCATGGTCACCGGGATGAACTATCAAGCCGAGGACAACCGAAAGATCCTTACTTTGATTCAGGGGGTGCTGTAGTCGCACCCCCTGAAACCCCCGCGCTTTGGAGCGTCGCCCACGCCTACGGTTTCGGGCAGTGTAAACACCATGGTCAAGCCTCACGACCGATTAGTACCCGTCAGCTGAGAGCCTCACAGCTCTTGCACATCGGGCCTATCAACCTTGTCGTCTGCAAGGGGTCTTTAGGCAGGTTACCCTGCGGGAGACATCATCTCGAGGTGGGCTTCACGCTTAGATGCTTTCAGCGTTTATCCCGACCGAACTTAGCTACCCAGCTATGCCTCTGGCGAGACAACTGGTGCACTAGAGGTTCGTCCATCCCGGTCCTCTCGTACTAAGGACAGCTCCTCTCAAGTCTCCTGCGCCCACAACAGATATGGACCGAACTGTCTCGCGACGTTCTAAACCCAGCTCACGTACCGCTTTAATGGGCGAACAGCCCAACCCTTGGAACCTGCTACAGCTCCAGGATGCGATGAGCCGACATCGAGGTGCCAAACCTGGTCGTCGATGTGAACTCTTGGACCAGATCAGCCTGTTATCCCCGGCGTACCTTTTATCCGTTGAGCGATGGCCCTTCCATACAGAACCACCGGATCACTAAGTCCTGCTTTCGCACCTGCTCGACTTGTAGGTCTCGCAGTCAAGCTCCCTTGTGCCTTTGCACTCGACGGCTGATTTCCAAACAGCCTGAGGGAACCTTCGAGCGCCTCCGTTACTCTTTAGGAGGCGACCGCCCCAGTCAAACTACCCATCTAGCCATGTTCCTCTCCCCGATGAGGGGAGTAGGTTAGAACCTAAGAACGTCAAGGGTGGTATCTCACCGTTGGCTCCCCCGAGCCCGAGAGCCCGAGTTCAAAGCCTCCCACCTATCCTGCGCAGAACGCACCCAAGTTCAAGGCTAGAGTGCAGTAAAGGTGCACGGGGTCTTTCCGTCTAGTTGCGGGAAACCGGCATCTTCACCGGTACTA
>JBGPQQ010000020.1:0-15062 GCA_041489115.1 Vicinamibacteria bacterium
ATGCCGTCGAGGCACAGGAACCGCTCGCGGTCGGGCGCAGCGGCCAGCAGCGGGCTCACCTCGATCACGGTCATGCCCGTCTCGCGCGCGACGGCGAGCTCCCGGTCCCGCAGCCCGTTGGCGGTGCCCTTGGGGTCGTGCACGTCGTCGAAGGTCAGGACCTTCGCCCCCGCCTCGGCGAGCCCGCGCCCGAGCCGGCGGAAGTTGTCGAGGTCCTCGTCCGTGCGGTTGATCACCACGAGCAGCACCTGCTGCGGCTTCCAGGCCACGACGTCGGCGTAGAAGCGGTTCATCGCCCTCGTGGACGTGAGCCCTCCAGCCTGCAACTGCCGGAACTCCACCTTCGGGTTCTCGCGCGCGAAGATCGCGGTGACCACGGGCACGAAGGCCCCGGGCGTCGACCAGTGCAGCTGCATGGTGAACGAGTGGCCGACGACGGCGATCCGCTGCGCCGGCAGCGCCCGGATCCGCGGGACGAGGGCCTTCACGTCCGGTTCCTCGAGCAGCTCCTTCGCCAGCACCTTCTCGTCGCGGATGCCGAGGTTCTTCTCGCCCCAGTTCCAGTTCTTGCGCGCGGCGATCTGCCACTCGGCGGCGCTCGTCCCCACCGGCGAGGGGCAGCTCTTCCCCTCCAGCTCGCGGCCCATGGTCAGGAACGCCTCGTCGGTCCCCGGCAGGCCGAGCTGGCCGAGGTACACGGGCAGGCCGAGCCCGGCGTAGAAAGCGAACAGCTCCTGCAGCCGGTCTCCGTCGCGCTCGACCTCGAGGTTCGTCTGGAAGAGGCTGGCGATGGCGCGCACCTGGACGCGGGGGGCCTGCGTGCGCCCGGCGAGCCCCCGCGTACGGCTCGGCCGGCTTTCGGGGGCGAGCCACCGCGCGAAGACGTTGACCGGCAGCGTGTCGGCGAGGGTGAGGCCCGAGGCGAGGAGCGGCTCGAGATCGGCCTTCGGGTCGAAGGTCGAGGGCTTCCCGTCGGCCCACGCGCGCACGGCCTTGACATCGGCCTTCAGCAGCGTCGCCTGGTGCGTCTCGATCGCCGCGAGCTGCGCGTCGGTGAGCGAGCCCGGCGAGTAGCAGGCGGGGTCGCCCTTGCCTTCCTTCTTCGCGAGAGCCGCCTGGAAGGCCTGGGTGCCGAGGATGTTGGCCTCGACGAGCTGCTCGAGGCGCGACGCCCCGGTCGCGGCCGCCACGACGTCCTCCGTGGCGTTCGGGTCGCCGGCCGCGGGCCCGTGCCACACGCTTCCGCCGAACGTCGTGACGTAGATCTTCGAGGCGTCCGCGGGGTCGGCGATCGCCCGCTGGCCCCATTTGAAGTTGAAGCCGCGGATCCGCGTCCAGGTGAGGCCGCGGTCCGTCGAACGGAACGCGGCCTGGTCGAAGCCGCAGGCGTAGAGCACGCTCGCGTCGCGCGGGTCGACGGTCACGTCGTAGACGTGCTGCGCCTCGGTGAAGACGGGACGCCACGTCGCGCCGGCGTCGGTGCTGAGGAAGATCCCGCCGCCGGTGTCGCCGTCCGGGTGCGTGACGCCCCAGGCCGAGAGGTACAGGCGCTTCGGATCCGCCGGGTCGATGGTGAGGCCGTTCGGCCCGTTCGTGCCGGCGGGCAGCGGCACCGGCTGCCAGTGCTCGGCGCCGTCGGTGGAGCGGTAGAGCGCGCCGTCGTCGCGGTCGCCGATCCGCCCGCGCTCGCTGCGGCGCGCGACGACGAGGTAGAGCGTGCCGTCCCCGCTCCGGCCCAGCGGGGCGGGAGAGGCGGGCGCGAGTGTGAGCCGCCACGCGAACGGCTGGTTCCTCGGGTCGGCGGCGAGGCCCGTGTTCCTGAGCGTCCACGTGCGTCCGTTGTCCGTGGACTTGTAGACCCCGCGGCCGAAGGCGGCCGCGTAGAGCGTGCGGCTCCCCTTCGGGCTGCCCGGGTCGAGCAGCACGTGCGTGATCGCCGATTCCTCCATGCCCGTGTTCGAGAGCGTCCAGTGCCGGGCGCCGTCCGTCGACACCGCGACGCCGCCCTGGAACCGCGCGGGGTCAATGCGGCGCCACATCTTCGGCCGTGGCAGGTCGTGCGTCCCGCTGAAGCCGCCCCAGACGAGGTCCTTCACCTCCGGGTCGAACGCCAGCCAGTAGGTGGTGTTCCGCCAGCGGGTCGGGATGCCGGTCGTCGAGCCCATCCACGTCTCGCCCCCGTCCTCGCTGCGGAAGAGGCCGATGTCGGTGTACGGGATGAAGACCCGCTTCGGGTCGTGCGGGTCGAACTGGATCCCGTAGGTGGTCGTGACGTCGAGGCCGCGGCTCGTCCAGCGGTCCTCGCCGCGGCGCTCGGAGTTCACCTGCGCCCAGGTCCGGCCGCCGTCCGAGGTGCGGTAGGTGCGGAAGAGGTCGGTCGCGTAGGCGACGTCGGGCTCGTTCGGCGCGACCGCGAGGTCGTAGGGCGAGTCGAACCAGACCGAGTGGCCGTCCTCCACCGCGCGCGGCTCGATCCACGAGGGGTCGAGATTCGCCGAGGGCTTGTCCGATTCCGCGTGGACGACGCTCCACGTGCGCCCGCCGTCCGTGGTCTTCGCGATGCCGTTGAAGGGGGCAGCGCTGCGGTCGGGAAGGACGATGCCGCGCAGCCCCACGTAGGCCACCAGCGGAAACTGGGCCGAGACCGCGACCGGTCCGACCGACGGCAGCGAGCCTTTCGCCGGCCCCCAGCCCTCCCCGCGGCCGACGTCGCGCACGGCATCGAGGAGCGAGCCGTTGGCCGGCCGCCAGGTGTGCCCGCCGTCGTCGGACACCCGCACGCCGCCGGTGATGCCGCTCGGGCCGGTCGCCCCTGCGGACGGCTCGTTCGACTCCCGGGGGCGAGCCAGCGGCAGGGTGGCGTACGCGAACACGACGCCCGAGCGGGGGTCGCGCCCGAAGCTGCCCGAGGTGAAGCGTCCGCCCCCGGGAGCGTCGAAGTGCTGCCAACTCGCCCCCGAGCCCTCGTAGACGCCGGTCTCCCCTATGGCGCGGACGCGGGGCGCCTTCGCACCGCCGTCGGCGCGGAGGGCAAACACACGCTCGGAGGCGAAGGCCGTGGCACGCGACCACGTCCGCCCTCCGTCGGTCGAGCCCACGAGCAGCGTCGGCGAGGCCGGCGTGCCCGGGATCGGGGAGTCCGCCGCGTGGGCGGCGACGTAGACGCGGCCCGGGTCGTCCTCGTCCACCGCGATGGCATGGATCGTGACGCTGCGGCCGCTGCCGGGATAGGCGCGGTCGTCGGTGAAGAAGACGCGGTCGCCGTGGTCCCCGATCGCGCGGGCCACGGTGTTCTTCGCCGGGTCCGGCAGGACCATGCGCCACGTCCGCCCCGAGTCGTCGCTGCGGTAGACGGCCTCGGCGCCGGCGTAGAGCGTCTCCGGCCGCGACGGGTCGAAGGCGAAGGCGGTCGGCACCGAGCCGAGGTTGAACATCCGCCAGGACGCGCCGCCGTCGGTCGTGAGGTAGGCACCGGTCATGTCGCAGCCGAGCACGACGACCTTCGGGTCGTGGGGACTGATGGCGGGACGGCGCATCGTCCCGCCTCCTCCGGGACCGATCACCCACAAGGCATCCCGGCGAGCGGGGCGTGTCGGGCCAAGCTCGCCGGCGACGGTTGGAGCAGACGCGGCGGCCGCGGCCACGAGAAGGAGAACGGCCATCGGGGTACGCCTCATGAGTCTCTCCGTTCGGTTCTTCAGCGCAGGCCGACCACGTCCTCGGTCGCCTGCGGGTCGCCGGTCGCGGGGCCGTGCCACACGCCGGAGCCGAAGGTGGTGATGTAGACCTTCGACGGGTCGTTCGGGTCCGGGACGACCCGCTTGCCCTGCTTGAAGTTGAAGCCGCGCAGGCGCGTCCAGGTCTTCCCGCGGTCCGCCGAGCGCCAGGCCGCCTGGTCGTGGCCGGTGAAGTAGAGGACGGAAGGGTCGCGCGGGTCTAGCGTGACGTCGTACACGTATTCCGAGTCGGGCCGCAGTCGCGTCCACGTCGCTCCTGCGTCTTCGCTGAGGAGGAGTCCGCCCCCGGTATCGCCGCCGCGCGTCGCCACGGGCCAAGCCGAGAGGTACAGCCGGCGCGGGTCCTGCGGATCGACGGTGACGGCGTTGGGCCCGTTGACGCCCGCCGGCAGCGGCATCCTCTCCCAGCGCTCCCCGCCGTCGCGGGAGCGGTAAAGGGCACCGTCACCGTCGTCGCCGATGCGCCCTCCCTCGCTGCGGCGCGACACCACGAGGTAGAGCACGCCGTCGGCCGCCGGCGTGAGCCGCCAGGCGAACGGCTGCCGGCCTTCGATGCCGGCGTTCTTCGCGGCCCACGACCGGCCGCCGTCCGCGGACTTGTAGACCCCGCGGCCGAAGACGCACGCGTAGAGCGTGCGCCGGCCCTTCGGGCTCGCCGGGTCGAGGAGGACGTGGGTCACCGCACCCTCGGGCGCGCCCTGCCACGATGGGGTCCAGGTGCGGCCACCGTCGGTCGAGAGAGAGACGCCGCCGCGGAACGTGTCGGGGTCGGTGTGGCGCCACATCTTCGGCCGTGGCAGGTCGTGGGTTCCGCTGAAGGCGGCCCAGGCGAGGTTCCTCTCTTCGGGGTCGAACACGACCCAGTAGGTCGTGTTGCGCCACTCCTTCGGCACGCCCCGGCTCGAGCCGATCCAGCTCGCGCCCCCGTCCTCGCTGCGGAAGAGGCCAATGTCCGTGGTGCTGACGAAGACGCGCCGCGAGTCGAAGGGGTCGAAGTGGACGCCGTAGGTGGTCGTCACGTCGAGGCCGCGGCTCACCCACGCGTCCCTGCCGCGGGGCGCCGAGTTGAGCTGGGCCCACGTCCGCCCCCCGTCCGTCGTGCGGTAGGTCCGGAAGAGGTCGGTGGCGAAGCAGACGTCGGGGTCGTTCGGGCCGACGCCGAGGTCGGTGGGCGCGTCGAACCAGACCGAGTAGTTGTCCTCGAGCGCGCGCTCCTCCACCCAGGAGCCTCGGAGGTTCGGCGACGGCCGGTCGGCCTCCTCGTGGACGATCGCCCAGGTCCGTCCCCCGTCCGTCGTGCGGGCGATCCCGTTGAACTTCGGTGCCGTCGCGGAGCGTCTCAGGCCGCGCAGGCCCACGTAGGCCACGCGGCCGTGCCCCGCGGAGGCGGAGACGGGATAGAGCATCGGCCGCGAGGACGCGGCCGGTCCCCAGGTCTCGCCCTCGGTGACGCCGAACGAAAGGGCGGCGAGCTCCCGCCCCGAGCCGCGCCACGACCGGCCTCCGTCCTCCGAGACGTGGAGCCCTCCCGCCCCGCCCGGGCCGAAAGACGAGGTCGCATAGAGAAGCGTGCGCCCGGCCTCGCGGCCGAAGCTGCCCGAGTCGAAGCGGGCGTCGGGCGGGGCCTCGAAGCGGCGCCAGCCCTCCGCGGTGCCCTCCCAGGCTCCGTCGGGGGTCAGGGCGCGGGCGAGGCCGTCCGGCTCGATCCAGAGCGCGAGGGTTCGCCCGTTGTCGAGAGAGGCCCTCCTTTCCCACGTCTTCCCGCGGTCGCGCGACTCGAGGAGCGCCGTCGCGCTGTCGGTCGTCGTGCCGGGAGGGCCGACCGGTCGGCTGCTGAGGGCGACCAGGAGCCGGTTCGTGTCCCCGGGATCCACGGCGACCGCGTGGAGCCTCGTGAACTGGCCGCTCGGGTAGAGAGGGTCTTCGGTCGTGTAGACGGTGTCGCCGTGGTCGCTCCAGTCGTGGCGCACCGTCCTCCGCTCGGGCGACGGGGACGGGAAGACGAGGCGCCACGTCCGCCCAGCGTCCTCGGTGCGCCAGAGGGCGGCGTTCCCGGCGTAGATCACCGACGGGGCCTTCGGGTCGAACGCGAAGACGAGGGGGCTGCCGCCGAGCGCGAAGAGCCGCCAGCTCTCGCCGCCGTCCGTCGAGATGTACCCGCTCGTCATGTCGGTCGTCTCGACCACGAGCTTCGGGTCGTGGGGGCTGATGACGGGACGGTAGAACGTGCCCCCGCCCCCCGGCCCGAGGATCCGCCAAGCATCGAGCCGTGGCGCGGGGCCGGCCTGGCGTGCCGACGCCGCTCCCAGCACGAGGGCGGCGACGCCAGCGGCGACGGCTCGCGAGGCGGGGATCACGGTCGGTACTCCGCGGCGCGGTGCCGGATCTGCTCCGCGATCTCCACCGACTGCCGGGACTCGCGCAGGCTCGGCGAGGGGGCGCGGCCCGTCGCGACGGCGTCGAGGAACGCGACCGTCTCGCGGTAGAAGCCGCCCAGCTCGAAGAGCGCGGTGCCGTCGCCGATCTGGTCTCCTCCGAGCTCGGCCGCGAGCTTTCCGCCCGCGAAGTGCCACAGCCGGCCGGGCGAGTCGACGCCGCTCCACATCGGGACGTGGAGGGAGAGGGTGTGGCCGTGAGCGTGCGCGGTCGCGCGCTCGACCAGCACCCCGGCCACCGGGCAGAAGGCGAGGTGCGCGGTGGCGCCCGAGGTCATCACCGCGTCCACGAGGATGTTCGCCACGCCCGGCCCGAGCTCCGGCAGCTCGTGGTAGCGGAAGCGGGTCTCGGCGTAGTCGCAGCCGGCGAGGTACCGGACGGCGTCGAGGCCGTGGATGGCGGTCGTCGAGAAGTCGGGATCGCGCCGCTCGACGCGCGTCATCTCGTAGTGGACGTGCTGCAGCGGGCCCGCTTCCTCGATCCTCCGGCGCAGCTCCCGGACGAGCGGGGCGAAGCGGCGGTTGAAGGCGACCTGGTGCGGAATGCCGCCGGCGGCGGCGATCAGGCGGTCGACCTCGGCGACCGTCCGGCCGGGCGGCTTCTCGAGCAGCAGCGGGAGGCCGCGCTCGAGGACCAGCGAGCCGACCGCGACCGTCCGCTCCACGGGCACGACCACCACGACGGCATCCGGCCGCTCCGCGTCGAGCATGGCCACGGGATCCGTGAACGCGCGGGCGTAGCCGAAGTCGCGGCGGAAGGACTCGGCGCGCGCCGGGTCGAGGTCGCAGCAGCCAGCGAGCACGAGGTCGCCGCGCTCCCTGGCGCAGCGCACCTGCGACGGGCCGTGCGCGACCCGCGCGTGCTCGCCGCCTCCGATCATGCAGAGCTTCATGACGAAGCCACTACCATCCCTGGACGGTCCGCTCCCCGGTGTCCACGACCTCGAAGTCCGAGCCCTTCACGCGGTGGAGCGCCTCGAGGCCCTGGAGGCGGTGGTCAGGGGCGATCGACATCCACCAGTCGCTGCCGTTGTCGGCCACGAACATGCCGTGCTTCTTCAGGCCCTTCAGGATCGCCTGGACGTGGGGCGCGAACCCGCCCACGTCGAAGTCCTTCCTCAGGCGGAACCGCTCGCCCATCCGCGGGTGGGCCGGGTCCTGGCTTCGGCTCGCCCAGTGGGTGGCGGGGATCACGAAGGCCCGCCGGGTCTTCCGCACCGTGAAGCGCATCGCGTGCTCGACCAGGCCGCGCGCGCACTCGTCGTAGCGGACGACGGCGGGAAAGACGGGCAGGCCGGCGGCGTCGGAGGAGGTCCATCGTTCGGGTCGCAGCGCCCCGGTCCGGAGGTTCCACGTCGACACCTGCAGGGCCTGCCATCCGTCGTCCGTCCGCTTCGTGCCGTAGAACTCGTGGAGCTTCCCGTTCACCGGGTCCACGACCAGCACGTGGCGGTCGCCCTCGGCCTCGCGCTGGAACTGCTCGAGGGTCTGGCCGGCCTTGGGCAGCGCCTTCAGGTTCTCGTTCCGCGTGAGCGGCCAGTTCTCGATGGGGGCGTTGTCCGGCATTGGGTACGGGCCCGGGTCGGACTCGTTCGCGTAGTCGAGGAGCTTCACCTCGACCTTCTTCTGGTCGGGCGGCACGATGACGAAGCCCATGTCGAGGTTGTACTCGAGGGGCTTCTCGGGCCCGATCGACGCGATCACCCTCGCGGAGTCGGGGTGGACCGGCAGGCCCGAGATGTCGCGGTTCCACCAGTTGTCGGGCGGGAAGACCTGGAGGGCGGCGAGGATCGCATCGGCCTCCGGCGTGTCGAACATCACGGGCGCCGTGATCTTCGGCATCGGCGGGCGGACGCGCTCCCCGGCGAAGGCGAGGGCGGCCGCGGCCGCGGCGACGAGGAGCGTCATGGCCGCGACACGGCGGCCGGGTTCGGGTCGATGCATGTCGTCCTCCATGGGTACTAGCGCAGGCGCCGCAGGCGCAGCCGCCCGTCCCGGACGCCGTCCCAGGGCAGGGACAGCGTCGACTCGTCGCCGGCCTCGGCGGTGGCGCGCCAGACCGGCGCCCCGGGCGCGAAGCCGGAGGTGACCTGGATCTCGTACGAAGCGCGCGGCTCCAGGCCGGTGAGGAGCAGCGAGCGTGTCTTCACGTCGGGGAGAGTCGCCTCGCCGTCCGCGACCCCGCCGTCCGCGAAGAGGACGACCGCGTCGCCTTCGATCGCCGCCCCCGCGAGGGCGTGCCCTTCGATCGCTTCCATCCGCCTCGGGCCCGCGCCGCCGCGGTCGCCGATCTCGAGCACGTGCAGGAAGACGTCGTCCTTCGACGGCGCCGCGGGGGGCGCCGCGGGGGAGACCTCCATCCGCCACGCGCCCGGCACCACCGCGCGCCGGTTCGAGGGCGAAAGCCGGTCGATGCCGTCCCAGAACGTCGTCCACATCTTCAGGAGATACGGGTCTCCGGGCAGAGGGCCGCCCTCGGGGGGGTCCAGCGGCCAGTTCTGCCCCGAGCCCCAGGCCCCTCCCCGCTCGTCCCCCGGCGTCCAGAACTCGAACCCGGGGCCGCCGCGTACGGTCACCTCGCGCTCGCGGGGCAGGAGGGAGTGGACGCGCAGCCGGCCCTGGCCGTCTTCGAACGTGACGAGCGACGCGTCGCGATAGCTCGTCCCGCCGTTCCCGGCGCTGGCTCCGGCGGCCGGGGCCTCGACCCGCGGCTCGCTCACGCCGTGGAGCAGCCAGGCCTTGCGGTACGACGGGTCGGTCGCGCGGACACGGTCGAGCACGACGAGCAGGTTCGCCTCCCGCAGGTGCACGAGCTCGCGGGTGAAGCGCTCGACCTTCGAGGGCTGGTAGGCGCGCGTGGCGTCGGCCCGCGCGTAACGATACGCTGGCTCCGCGGCCACCGGCGAGAGCCGGCACCGGTCCCACAGGTCCCGCGTGCGGCGCCAGTCCTCGAGGCTCCTGACGCTGTTCCAGAAGCGCGAGGAGTCCATGCGCTGGCCGCCGTCGTTGGCCGCGGGCCACCGGTTCTCGCTCCAGAAGAACGCCTCGCCGGGCTGATAGACGAGCATCGTGTTGTGGGCGACGGTCCGCCGGTAGTGGTTGAGGTAGTGCGGGCTCTCGGTGTCCGTGTAGTCGGCGCCGGAGTCGATCGCCAGGTAGCCCTTCCTGTAGACGACGAGATGCGCCGCGTCGAGGTGGTCGTGCTTCGCCAGGTAGGGCCCGCAGGCCAGCTGGATCCAGGTCGAGTCCCGGCCCCAGCCGTCGCGCAGGACGAGGTGGCCGATCCCGCGGAAGAGCCGGTGGCGCGGCAGCTCGCTCTCGGTCGTCGTCGCGGGATCGCGGGGCACGACCGCGGGGTCGTTCCAGAGGAACTCGAGCACGGGGTTCGCCCACTCGGCGGGGAGCCAGTCCCGCTGCTGCAGGAGCCAGGCCGCGTACGGGTCCTTGAAGCGGTGGACGGCGTAGCCGAGGACGACGTTGTCGCGCGAGTCGAGGTGCGGGTACTCGTCGTCGTCGTCCCGGGCCTCGGTTCCGTCGGGCAGCACCTTGTAGAGGTACGTCGTGCCCATGTTGCGGAAGGCGGACCAGCGGGCGGCGGGGTCCTGGCCCGTGGCGGTCCGGCGCACCTCAGCCATCATGGCGAGCGGGGCCCAGGTGATGCGCATGTAGTCCGTGGACTCGTGGTAGCCGCCGTCGGGGTCCACGAGCTCGGTCTGCTCGAGAAGGTTGTCGAAGGCGCGCCACGCGTGCGCCCGCAGGGGAGCCGCGCGGGGCTCGACCGAGGGGTGGCCCTCGACCGCGGCCAGCGAGAAGACGGCGAGCGCGAGCTCCCGGGCGGTGTGGTTGTGATACGAGGCCTGGGCCGGGTCCTGGAGCGACGGGAGGGCGAGCATCTGCTCGGCCCCGGCCACGAGGTCCGCCGCCACTTCGTTCTTGAGGGCGGCGTCGAAGCCCGCGTACCTGTAGAGCCAGTCGAAGGCGAGCGAGCGGTTCAGGTACCGCACGTACGCGCTCGAGCCCTTGAGCCGGGTGGGCCGGTCGGCCCGGAGCTCGTCGAGCGCACGCCGCGCGAAGGACTCGTCGCCGGAGAGGAGCCAGGAGAGAGCGAGGCCGGGCAGGTCTTCTGACGGACGCTGCCCCGCCGCCCACCTGGCCCGCAGCGCCGGCAGGCCGGAGAACGGGTCGTGCTCGGCGACGAGAAGGTGCGGGCGAGATCCGCCGTGTCTCTCGGTACCGGGCTCTTCGCGGTCTTGGCCAGAGACCTCGCCCTGGCTGCGAATTGGCCGCATCGCGCCAGACCCCAGGCGCGCCTCGACGGCCACGGCCAGCGCGAGCCGGGCCGCCTCGAACGTCTCGCCCGTGTCGGAGAAGACGCGCGGCACGACCTGCGCGAGCGCGGCCTTCACCTCGGCCTCAAGGCCGAGGCGCCGCGCGAGGGTCAGGTACTGGTGGTCCTGGAGGCCGCGGCGCAGGTTCGCGAGCTGGACGGTCCCGATCGGCCCGGCGATCCCGCGGTCCTCCTCGGGGTGGAGCCTGTCCTCGCCGGGGTAGACGAGGACGCCGTCGCCGTTGATCCAGCCCTGGTCCTCGATCGGCTTCCGTGGCTGGCCTCGGTTGTCGAACGTGATCGGGTTCGCCCACACGTTCTGCTTCCGCTCGCCCTGCTTCTGGCGGTTGTGCTGCCAGTGGACGCCGTGCCAGTAGAAGTACAGGTCCACGTCGTGCTTGAACGCCGCCAAGGCCACCACGCGGGCTTCGGTGGCAGGCGCGTCGATGACGGGAGTCGGCCCCTGCGGGCGGCCCCCGTTGTAGAAGGACACCCGGCGACCCCGGGCCCGCTCGGCCGCGGCGTCGGCAACGTCGAAGGCCTGCGGCGGAATGCTCCAGATGTCGACGAGCCCCTGGAACTCCGGGATGATCCGCTTCGTGAGGAAGAGGGGCAGCTTCCCGCCCGGGCCCGGGTTCGAGCGCACGTTCTCCGCCAGGCGCCGCACCTCCGGGTACTGCTGCGGGTAGGGCTCGTCGGGCAGGTACAGGAAGGTCAGGGCCTTCGGCAGGGTCCGCGCCACGAACTCCATCCACGCGTCGGAGCGCTTCCAGGCGCTCTCCCTCCGCTCGAAGTCCGGGCCGGTCCCGTAGAAGGAGACGGGCACGATCGCGTTCCCGACGCCCTCGCCCGGCCCCTCGTAGCCGGCCTTCGCCGTGAAGTCGCCGCCGTCGAAGCGCCCGCGGTGCGCGAGGACGCGGACCTCGTCGTAGGCGTGCACGAGCTCGATGCGGTGGCGGTGGGCGAAGCGGTGGTAGGCGGGGTCGAGGTTCCGGCCCTGGTAGAGCTCGGGCTGGCCGGGCTCGAAGTACACCATCGCCGGCAGGCTGTTCGCGTCGGGGAGGACGAAGCCGAAGACGCGCAGCTCGACCGGCAGCGACCGCTTCTCTCCGTCGGCGGTGAGGGTGACCGTGCCCTCGTACGCGCCCGCGGGAAGGTCGCGGCCGACGTAGACCTCGATCCAGAACGCCTGCACGAGCCCGGGCCCGACCGCGACCGGGAAGCCCCCGCGCCCGGCCCGCGCGTTCTCGGGCACGAGCTGCACCGGCTGCCAGCCGGTCGTGCGCCGCGGGGCCGCGGGGCTCCCCGGCGCCCACGCCCAGGAGGCGTGCGTCTCCTGCGTGACGTTCATGTCGCGCACGGAGAAGAGCTGGATCGGCCGCCCGGCGTAGAGCGTCGGGTCCGCGGCGGGCGGCGCATAGGCGATCCGCTCGCTCCCGCCGCGTCGCCGCAGCTCCGGAAGCGCCGCGGAGAGGGTGCTTATGCCGGAGCCGTCGGCCTCGGCGATCACCTGGAAGGCGATGATCTCGTTCCGGGCGGCGGCGAGCCGCACGGTGCGCCCGTCCCACGCCGCGTTGCCCTTCGCGAGCGGGCTCGAAGCGGCGTCGCGGGCGATCTTGTCTCCGTCACCGACGGCCCAGACCGAGGCCACTCCGGCCGCGGCCGGCGCGACGCCGCAGAGCGCCGCCAGGGCGCACCACGCGATCATCTTCTTCATCTCGCGTTCTCCAGGGCCGCCGGCGGGGCGGACGGCGCCGCGGTCTTTCCTCTCACGAACGCCAGCGCGACCGCGAGGACGAGCGTGATCCCGACGTACCCGATCACGGTCGCGCGCTCGGCCGCCGGGGCGGTGAACGCGAGCGGCACGCACAGGAGGCCGATCAGCCCGGTGGCCCGGCTCAGGAAGCGGAAGACCTCCGTGGTCGGGTCGTAGGTGTCGCGGAGCTCCGCCGCCACGTTCACCGGCGTGTCGAGGCGGCGGAAGAGATCGTCGCGGCGCGTGGCGTGGGCGGGATCCGACTCCGGGAGGAGCCGGCTCAGGAAGAAGACGGCCACCGAGGCGGGCACGACGGTCAGCACGTTCGTGACGAGCCCCCAGCCGAGGACGAAGCTCCCGAAGGCGCCGACCGCGAGCGCCACCCCGAAGGCGGCGAGGCCGGACCAGCTCGGCGTGCGCCGAACCACCAGGCCGAGGAGCGCCGGCGGGCCGTAGGCGAGCGACATCACCGTGTTGAAGGTCACCATCGCCCCGAAGACGCTGTGGCGACCCCCCGCCATGGCAAGAGCGATGCTCATGATCACGACCCCGACGGCGAAGGTCGCGGTCCAGGCCACGGTCAGCTTCTCCGCCTCCCCGGCCTTGCGCGGGAAGAGGGTCGGGAAGATGTCCCTGGAAATGATCGAGGCGTGGATGTTCAGCACGCCCGACAGGCTCGACATGGTGGCGCTGAACATGGCCGCCAGCATGATCCCCACGAGACCGCTCGGGAGGAGGGTGAGCGCCGCGAGCGCGTAGGACGACTCGTGGGGGTTGGCGAGGCCCGGCCAGATCGACTTGAGGTCCGGGTGCAGCACGCGCATGGCGAGCGGGGGGACGAACCAGATGAAGGCGCCCAGCATGAAGAGCGAGAAGCAGAGGAGCGCGATCTTCCGCGAGGCCCGCTCGTCCTCGACGCTGAAGTAGCGCTGGGCCATCGCCGAGGTGTTGTAGCCGAAGCTCGTCATGACCGTCCAGCACAGGACGTAGCGCCAGCCGTACCCCGGGGGCAGGGCGAGCGAGGTCATCTCCGCGGGCAGGGCGGCGACGAGCCCCGACACCCCCCCCACCTTCGCGAGAGAGGCGAAGAACATCACCACGGTGAAGGGCATCAGGATCGCGGCCTGCAGGAAGTCGGTGATCACCACCGCCCAGAGCCCGCCGATGACGCAGTAGGCCAGGATCACCGCGCCGGAGCCCACGATCGTCCAGGAGAGGGGCCAGCCGCAGGTGGGGGCCACGAAGAGGGCCAGGCCGTACAGCATCGCGGCCCCGGTGAAGAACTGGAAGAAGATCGTGGTCCACGAGAAGGCCTGGCGGGTCCGCTCGTCGTAGCGGTCCACCAGGTACTCCATGACGGTGCCGATCCGCGCGCGCCGCCAGCGCTGGGCGAAGAGGAAGTAGCCGAGGAGGAACGTGCAGGCGTTGCCGACGTAGAGGAGGACCGCCACAAGGCCGTGCTGGTAGGCGAGGCCGGCCGCGCCGGTGAACGTCCAGGCCGAGAAGCCGCTCATGAAAGAGGAGAGGCCCGCGGCCAGCCAGTGGATGCGGCTGCCCCCCTTGAAGTAGTCGGAGGCCCCGCGGTTGAAGCGCATGGCGTAGACGCCGATGCCGAGCATCAGCGCCATGTAGACCGCGATCACCGCGAAGTCGACGGGCGCCACGCCTTTGACGGGGGGGTTCATGGGGTCCCTCGAGGGCCGCCCGGTCCGGGGTGTCCGAGGGACCCGATCCGGGATTCGGGCCCCCGGCCACCCACCGTTGACGGGTAACCGCCCGACAAGATAGAAGGAAATGACAGGAAAACGCAAGAGAAAAATATCAAACGCAAGTCAATCCGGAGTATGCTTGCCCCCGGAAAACCGGGGTTGACCCGGGGAGGAATCCATGGCCTCTCGCGTGTGTCGTCTGGTGCTCTTTCTGTCCCTGCTCGTCGTGGCCGGCGCGCCCCTCGGCACCGCCGCGTCACGTGAGGTCGACACGCGCCGCTTTCCGCGCCTCGCGCGGATCCTGCTGCTGCCCGAGGAGGCCACGCTCCTGAAGGGGCTCGAGGACGAGAAGGACCGCCTCGAGTTTCAGAGGATCTTCTGGGCGCGGCGCGACCCCACCCCGGGCACCCCGGCCAACGAGTTCGAGGACAACGTCCGCGCCGTGTGGGCGCACGCCGACGAGCTGTTCTCGTACCCGAACCAGAAGGGCTCGGAGACCGGGTGCGGGCAGGTGCTCGTGTTGCTCGGGCGTCCGGAGGAGGTCCTCGGCACGGGTGACGCCGTCAGGACCCCGTCGGTCACGGTCCGCGGCAGGGATGGGCGTGAGGCAACCGCGGCCCCCGGGCCCGGGAGGCAGTTCGACAACATGGCCTACCTGCGCGAGGGCTCGACGCGCGAGCCGGAGACCTGGGTCTACCGCGACCGGCCCGGTCTGCCCTACACGTTCACGGGCGCCGAGCTGCGCGTCGCTATCGACGCCGAGTGCAAGTACGCCGAGGGCGCCGGTTTCCTGGGCGAGGACCTGCGCCGCGCTGCGGCCGCGTTCGTCACGCGGCCCGACATCGCCTACGGTCGTGGGAGCGACGGGCACCTCGTGCCGCTCGCGGCCGCGGCGGCCGCGAGCGCGGGGGCGAGCGCCGGCGCTCGGGAGCTCCTCGCCGCGCCCCGCACGGACTTCCCTCTCGCCGCGGAGTCGAAGCTCCTCCTGCGGGCGCCGAAAGGAGAGGCGTACGTCGCGGGTCTCGTCCACACCGCCGCCGGCGCGGCTTCGGCGCCCGCGCGGCTCTCCCTCGCGGCGCAGGCCGCGGACGCGGCCGG
>JBGPQQ010000021.1:0-14864 GCA_041489115.1 Vicinamibacteria bacterium
CAGCGCGAGGAAGTGCTCACGCCCGAGCGCGAACTGCCCATAGCCCTCGGCGTAGGTCAGGTAGCGCAGCACGTCGGCCACCGGCAGGCCCTTCGGGCAGGTGCCCTCGCACTGGCCGCACATCGAGCAGTAGTTCGGCCGGATCCGCTCGAGGCGGGCGACGAGCTTCGGTTCGTCCGCGGGCGTCCAGGGCTCGGACATCGCCCGGAGGTTCTCGTCGAGCTGGGCCATGTCGGTGGTGCTGGGGATCGTGGCGTGGACGAAGGGGTTGCGCAGGGTCCACTTGAGGGCGGAGAGCATCCCGCCCTTCGCGGCCAGCTTCTCCCGCATGGCCACGGCCTCGGGCCCGCGCCCGCCCGCCATGACCTTCATGGCCACGACTCCCGCCCCCGCCTCATGCAGCGAGCGCATGAGGGCGTCGTTGCGGTCGCCCATCGTGAAGTTGTAGGTTACGAGGACGACGTCCAGCTTCTTCTCGATCGCGGCGGGGATGACCTCGGCGTGCCCGGCGTGGCAGCTCACGCCGGCGAAGCGGATCTTGCCCTGCTCCTTCGCCGTCCGCTGCGCGTCGAGGAGGTCGTCGGTGAGGTCGGCGGCCGCCTTCTTGCCGTGGAGGTACCAGATGTCCACGTGGTCGGTGCCGAGCTGCCGCAGGCTCTCCTCGAGGTGGGCGAGGGCCTCCGCTTTCGTGCCGCCCCCCGACTTCGTGGAGATGTAGACCTTGTCGCGCCGGCCCTTGAGTGCCGCCCCGACGAGCCGCTCGTTGTTGCCACCCTGGTAGCCGCGCGCGGTGTCGAAGAGGTTGACGCCGAGGTCGGCCGCCCGCTCGATCACGCTTTGGTCCGAGGTGATCATGCAGCCGAAGGCGACCTCGGAGACCTCGAGGCCGGTCTTCCCCAGCTTGCGCTTGCGGATGACAGGCGCGGCGGCCGTGGGCGGGGGCGCCATCGCCGGCGGCGCCGGTTTCGGCGTGTCGATCGACGCGTGGGCCGCGGCGGGCAGGGCGAGGCCGGTGAGCGCGGACGCGGTCAGGAACTCGCGGCGGGAGCGGGGGCTGGACATGGCGGTACTCCTCCGTTCAGGACGAATCGGATGAAGTGTGCCTCTACCACCCCGCCCCCCGCCATGGATCGTTCGATCCCCTCGGCTGCCGGTCACGGGAGCACTTGACGCACCAGCCGGTCTCCCTGGCACCGGGCCGTCCTTCGCGCTATCGTGCGCGGTGGGCCGGGCACCCCCGCCCGTCATCGAGGACGATCGGCCCGGATCGCGGGCGCAAAGACCGTAGACCTCACGGGAGGACACATGGAGCTCTTTCGTCTCACCGGCCCGGGCACCCTCGCCCTCGCCGTGGCGGCGGGGGCGGGGGCCCAGGACCTCGCCTCGTTCGAGAAGCGCATCACCCTCGAGAAGCTCGACAACGGGCTCACGCTGATCGTCTGCGAGCGTTCGGTCGCCCCCGTCTTCTCCTTCTTCACCCACGTGGACGTGGGCGGGGCCCAGGAGGTGCCGGGGATCACCGGGCTCGCCCACATGTTCGAGCACATGGCCTTCAAGGGCACCGACTCGATCGGCACCACCGACTACGCGGCCGAGAAGGCTGCGCTCGAGAAGGTGGAGACCGCCTACCGGGCGTACGACAAAGTCCGTCGCCGGCCGGTGGGCCACGACGATAGCGAGGTCGCGGAGAAGGAGAAGGCCTGGAAGGACGCGATCGCCGAAGCCGACAAGTACGTCGTGAAGAACCAGTTCGGCGAGATCATCGACCGCGAGGGAGGCGTCGGGCTGAACGCCTTCACGAGCTCCGACGAGACCGGCTACTTCTACTCGTTCCCGGCCAACCGGCTGGAGCTGTGGGCCTACCTCGAGTCCGAGCGCTACCTCAAGCCGGTCTTCCGCGAGTTCTACAAGGAGCGCGACGTGGTGATGGAGGAGCGCCGGATGACGAGGGAGAGCCAGCCCATCGGCAAGCTCGTCGAGCAGTTCCTCGCCGTCGGCTTCTCGGCCCACCCCTACCAGCAGCCGGTGGTCGGCCACATGTCCGACCTGCAGGCCTTCTCCGCCACCGATGCCGCCGACTTCTACCGGAAGTACTACACCCCCGCCAACATGGTGGTGACGGTAGTGGGCGACGTGAAGGCGGCCGAGGTCCTGCCGCTCGTCCGGAAGTACTTCGGGCGGATCCCCCGGGGCGCGGACCCCGAGCCGCTCCGGACGATCGAGCCGAAGCAGGTCGCCGAGAAGGAGGTCGTGCTCATCGACCCCGCGCAGCCCTTCTACGTCGAGGGCTACCACAAGCCGGAGGCCACTCATCCCGACGACGCCGTCTACGACGCGATCGGCGACATCCTCTCGAACGGGCGCGTCTCGCGCCTGTTCCGTAGCCTGGTCCGCGACAAGAAGATCGCGGCGGCGGCGGCCGGCTTCAACGGCTTCCCCGGCCAGAAGTACCCGAACATGTTCCTCTTCTACGGGGTCCCGCTGCCCGGCAAGACGACCGCCCAGGTGCGGGACGCGATCCGGGCCGAGATCGAGCGGCTCAAGACCGAGGACGTCACCGACGCGGAGCTCCAGATGGTGAAGACCCGGGCCAAGGCGTCGCTCGTCCGCGGGCTCGGCGACAACACGGGCCTCGCCTTCCAGCTCGGGACCTACCAGGCTCTCTTCGGCGACTGGCGCGAGCTCTTCCGGTCGGTCGACCGGATTGACAGGGTGACGAAGACCGACATCCGCCGGGTGGCGAACGATGTGTTCGTGGCCACCAACCGGACGGTCGGCCGGATCGAGACCAAGGCGGCGGAGGCTGCCCCCGACACGGAGAAGAAGTCATGACGCGCCGACCCTGCTTCGCCCTTCTCGCCGCGGTCCCGCTCCTCGCCTCGGTGGGGTCCACCCCCGCGGCGGCCCAGGCGCCGAGCTGGCAGCAGATCCAGAAGCCAGCGCTGAAGCCGTTCACGATCGCCAAACCCGCCCGGGTGGTGCTGCCGAACGGGATGGTGCTGTTCCTGATGGAGGACCGGGAGCTGCCGCTCATCGGGGCCTACGCGCTGGTGCGCGGCGGCTCCCGCCTGGAGCCCGCAGAGAAGGCGGGTCTCGGCGACGTCTTCGGCGAGGTCTGGCGGACGGGCGGCACCGCCCGGCGCACCGGCGACGAGCTCGACGACTTCCTGGAGGCGCGGGCGGCCAAGGTGGAGACGGGAGGCAGCCTCACTTCGATGAGCAGCTCCCTCTCCTGCCTCAAGGGGGACTTCGACGACGTGCTCGCCGCGTTCGTGGAGGTGCTCCGCGAGCCGGCCTTCGCCACCGACAAGATCGACCTCGCGAAGAATCAGCTCAACACCGGCATCGCCCGCCGCAACGACGACCCGATGGGGATCGCCGAGCGGGAGGCCCGCAAGCTCGCCTACGGGGCGGCGAGCGCCTATGCCCGCCAGATCGAGTACGCGACGGTCGCCGCCATCACCCGCGACGATCTCCTGGCCTGGCACCGGAAGTACGTCCACCCGAACCGGATCGTGATGGGCGTGGTGGGCGACTTCGATGCCCGGACGATGGAGGCCAGGCTCCGCCAGGCCTTCGGCGCCTGGCCGAGGGGCCCGGCCGCCGCCGACCCGCAGCCGACCTGGCAGGCGGCCAAGCCTGGCTACTACCTCGTCGAGAAGGAGGGCGTCAACCAGGCGAACATCCGGATGGTCCACCTCGGCATCCGGCGGGACAACCCCGACTTCTTCGCCCTCGAGGTCATGAACGAGGTCTTCGGCGGGGGTTTCTCCTCGCGCCTCTTCACCAACGTGCGCTCCAAGAAGGGGCTCGCCTATGGGGTCTGGGGTGGGGTGGGGGTGGACTACGACTACCCCGGCTACTTCCAGGTGGCGATGGGCACGAAGAGCGAGACGACCGCCGCCGGCATTGACGCCCTCTTCGAGGAGGTGAAGGCGATCGTCGAGCAGCCCGCCTCGGCGGAGGAGCTCCAGAAGGCCAAGGAGTCGATCCTCAACTCCTTTGTCTTCCGGTTCGACTCGAAGGCCAAAGTCCTGAACCAGCAGGTCACCTACGAGTTCTTCAGGTACCCGCCGGACTTCCTCGAGCGCTACCGCCGCGAGATCGAGACGGTGACCGCGGCCGACGTGGCGCGCGTGGCCCGCAAGTACGTCCGGAAGGACGATCTCGCGGTGCTGGTGGTCGGCAAGGCCGCGGATTTCGACAAGCCGCTGGCGACCTACGGCCCGGTCACGAAGATCGACATCACGATCCCGCCCGCGCCGGGGACGAAATAAGGCCGCCACCACCGACCAGACGAAAGTGGCCGGCCGCTCGCCGCGGCCGTCCAGCAGGGCCAGGGAAGCGCGCCCGCGGCGAGCGGTGGCATCCGGCCGGATGGTATCATTCGCGCCTTCGGGAGGGCCCGACGACGTGAGTGCTGTGCGCACGACGACCGGGCGGCTCCGCCGCTTCGTCCCCGCTGTGGCCGCGATTGCGACCGCCGGAGCGTGTCTCGGCGCTCCCGCCTGCACGCGCAGCGCGCCGGCGCGGCGCCTGGTCGCGGCCACCGTCTTCCCGGTCTTCGACCTGATCCGCCGCGTGGCGGGCGACCGGCTCGACGTCCGCCTCATCCTCGCCCCCGGACTCGATCCCCACGACTACGAGCCGAGGCCGAAGGACGTGGCCGGCCTGGCCGACGCCAGCCTGATCTTCGCGGTGGGCCTCGGCCTCGACCCGTGGGCGCAGGGCCTCGCGCGGAGCGCCGGCGCCGGCGAGGCTCGCGTCTTCGAGCTCGGCCCGCTCATGGACCCGATCCTGGCGCCGGCCGGGCTCATCCGCCCCGAGCCCCTCATCGACCCGCACTTCTGGACCGACCCCGTGCGGGCGCAGCGGGCCGTGGACGTCATCGTGGAGGCCCTCTCCGGCCTCGACCCCGAGGGGGGGCCCTTCTACCGTGAGCGGGGCGGGGCGTTGAAGAGTTCGATCCAGGCGGTCCACGCGGACGTCGCCCGCCAGGCGCAGACCTGGACGCGCCGCCGGCTGGTGACGTTCCACGGCTCCCTCTTCTACTTCGCCGCGCGCTACGGCCTGCAGGTGGTCGGAGTCGTGCAGCCTGTGCCCGGGACGGAGCCGACCGCGCAGCACATGGCCGCGCTCGTGGCCGAGCTGCGCGGCCCCCAGGCCGCGGCCCTCTTCACCGAGCCGCAGATGGAGGCCCAGCTCGCCAAGGCCCTGGCCCGCGAGGCCGGGGTGGGCGTCCACGAGGTCGACCCCCTGGGCGGCGGGCCGAAGGCGGCGAGCTACGAGGACCTCATGCGCGGGATCGTCGGCGCGATGGACGAGGCGCTGCGGTGAGCGACGCGCTGCGGGCACGGGCCGTCACCGTCGAGCTGGGGGGCCGGCGCATCCTCGACGACGTGAGCTTCGAGGTGCTCCGCGGCGAGTTCGCGTGCCTGTGCGGCCCGAACGGGGGCGGCAAGACCACCTTCCTGAAAGCCGCGCTCGGCCTCGTGCCGCTCTCCTCGGGAGAGATCGAGGTGCTCGGCGCCCGGTCCGGCGCCTCGGGCCGCGCGGTCGGGTACCTACCGCAGGCGAAGGCCTTCAACCCGACGTTCCCGGCCCGCGTGGTCGACGTGATCGTGGCGAACCGGCGCGGGGCGTGGCCGGTGCGCGTGGGGTCCGCCGACCGCGAGGCGGCCCGCGCGGCGCTCGCCCGCGTGGGTGGCGAGCGGCTGCTCGACGCCCTGCTGCGGGGCCTCTCCGGGGGCGAGATGCAGCGGGTCTACCTCGCGCGCGCTCTCGTGAACGACCCCGCGCTCCTCCTCCTCGACGAGCCCACTGCGGGCGTCGACGCCCGCGGGCGGGCCGAGTTCCTCGATCTCCTGGCCGGGGTGGCGGCGCGCGAGGACCTCGCCGCCGTGCTCGTGACCCACAACGTCGCCGCCGTTCGCCGGCTCGCGAAGAGGGTCGTCTACCTCGACGGCCACGTGCAGGCGTGGGGGCCGCCGGCGGAGGTGCTCGGCCGCGAGTGGGACCGCGACGCCTTCAGCGGCCACGACCACGCCGCGCCCGACGCTCCCCTCTGCGAGGACGAGTGATGGGCGAGATCCTGGACGCGCTCCTCTCCCCGCTCGCGCAGGGCTTCGTGCGCCGCGCCCTCGGCGCCGGCCTCGCCCTCGGCGCGGCGGGAGCTCTCCTCGGCGTCTTCATCGTCCAGCGCGGGCTGGGGCTCCTCTCCGACGGCCTCGCCCACGCCACGTTCGGCGGGCTCGCCCTGGGCCTCCTGTTCGGGGCCACCGTGGACGGCGCGATGTGGGTGGCGCTGCCCTTCACGGTCGCGATCGCCCTCGGTATCCAGTACGTCCGGCGGCGCACGACGCTCGGCGGCGACGTGGCGACCGGTGTCTTCTTCGCCGTCTCCTTCGCCGCGGGCATCCTGTTTCTGGGTTTGCGCTCGCCGCGCTCCGTCCCCGTGAACGTGGAGGGCCTCCTCTTCGGGAGCCTGCTCGCGGTCTCGCCGGAGTCGCTCAGGGTGATCCTGGCGGTGGCCGCGCTCGTGATCGCGGTGCTGGCCTGGATCGGGCCGCGCCTCGCCTACGCGACCTTCGACCCGGAGCTCGCCACCCTCTCCGGGGTGCCGGTGGCCGCGCTCGAGTACCTGCTGCTCGCCCTCACCGCGCTCGTGGTCGTGGTGGGCGTGAAGACGGTGGGCGTCGTGCTCGTCTCCGCGTTCGTCGTGATCCCCGCCGCCACCGCGAGCCTCCTAGGCCGGACCCTCGGCGGCATCGCAATCCTCTCGGTGACGCTCAGCGTCCTCGGGACGGCCTTCGGCCTCTTCGCCTCCTACCACCTCAACGTGGCGACGGGGGCGACCATCATCCTGACGCTGGGCGCGACGTTCTTCCTCGCCCTCGTCCTGCGACGGAGGTGAGCGGGACGCGGCCGCCCGACGAGGCCCGGTCGCGACTCGCCGCGCTCGTGGACTCGCTCCGTCTCGAGCCGTCGCCGCCATCGCCGTGCCCCTACCTGCCGGGGCGCGACTCGCGCCTCGTGGCGCTCCGCCCGGAGCGGCTCGACCCGAGCCTCTACCGCTTCTTCCTGGACCTGAACTTCCGCCGCCTCGGGCCCGTGGTCTACCGGCCCGCGTGCGACGGCTGCCAGGAGTGCCGCCAGCTGCGCGTCGACGTCCGGCGCTTCCGCCCCCGCCGCGCCCAGCGGCGCTGCGGGAGGAAGAACGCCGACGTGATGGCCGAGGCCGGGCGGCCGGAACCGACGGCGGAGAAGCACGAGGTCTACTGCCGCTACCTCGAGGCGCGCCACGACGGGCAGATGAGCGGGTCGTGGGAGGAGTTCCGGGACTTCCTGCACGAGGCCCTCCCGTTCGCGCGCGAGGTCGTCTTCCGGGCCGGGGGCCGCCTCCTCGGAGCGGGGATCTACGACGCGGGCCCCGAGGCATTCTCCGCCGTCTACTTCTACTTCGACCCCGACCTGGGGGGCCGGTCTCCCGGCACGCTCAACGTGCTCTGGCTCGTCGGGGAGTGCCGAAGGCTCGGCGTGCCCTGGCTCTACCTCGGCTACCACGTCGCCGGGAGCCCGAGCATGGCCTACAAGTCGAGCTTCCGCCCGCACGAGACCCTCGGCGACGACGGCCAGTGGCGCTAGAATGACGCGATGACACTGCGCGCCGAGCCCGCCCACCCCCACGACCTGCGCGGGGCCCTCCATCTCCTGGGCCGCGCCGAGCTGACCGCGCAGGACGTGGCCGAGCGCTGGGGGCACTACTTCGTCGTCCGCGAGGACGACGGGCGGGTGGTGGGGGTGGCCGGCCTCGAGATCCACGGCGAGGACGGCCTGCTGCGCAGCGTGGCCGTGGACCAGGACTACCGGGGCCAGGGCCTCGCCGCCGCGCTCGTCGAGGCCGCGCTCGAGCGCGCGAAGCATGTCCAGCTGCGGTCCGTGTACCTCCTGACGACGACGGCCCGCGACTACTTCGCGCGGCGCGGGTTCACCGACTGCCCGCGCGCGGAAGCGCCCGCCGCCATCCGCGAGTCGTGGGAGTTCCGCACCGGCTGCCCCTCGACCGCGGCGTTCATGAAGCGCCCGGTCGCCTGAGAATCGACAGTCCGACGTTCCAGCCCGACGCACCCGGAGGTTGCCCATGAGCCCGCGTTTCCCCGCCCTCCTCGCGGCGGCCCTCGCCTGCCTCGCGCCATCCGCGGCCCTTGCGGCCCCGCCCTTCACCGCCACCGACATGATGAAGCTGAAGCGCCTCTCCGACCCGCAGGTCTCGCCCGACGGATCACTGGTGGCTTTCGCCCTCGCCGAGATCGACCTCGATGGAGGCAAGCGCAATACCGACCTGTGGCTCGTCCCGATCGCGGGGGGCGAGCCGCGGCGGATCACCACGAACCCGGCCTCGGACTCGCGCCCGCGCTGGAGCCCGGACGGGACGCGGATCGCCTTTCTCTCGACGCGCGACGGCGGCTCGCAGGTCTGGGCGCTCGACCTCGGGGGCGGCGAGCCGCGCAAGCTCACGTCGCTCGCCACCGGCGCCGACGCCTTCGAGTGGATCGACGCGAAGCGCCTGCTGGTCGTGGCCGAGGTCTTCCCCGAGTGCGGCGCGGACGACGCCGGCAACGCGAAGAGGCTCGGGGAGGCCGGCAAGCCCTCGTCCGCCCGCGCCTACGACGAGCTTCTCTTCCGGCACTGGGACACGTGGGACGACGGCCGCCGCAATCACCTTCTCGTCGTGCCGATCCAGGGCGGGGCCGTGGTCGATCTCACGCCCGGAGGCGAGGACGTGCCCCCCTTCAGCCTGGGCGGGGAGGACTGGGCGGTGTCGCCCGACGGCCAGTAGGCCTGCTTCTCGCGCAAGGACCGGAAGGACGAAGCCTGGAGCACGAACGCCGACGTGTTCGTGGTCCCGACGGTCGGCGGGGTGGCGAGGCGGGTCGGCGACGCCCCCGGCTACGACGGCGGCTGCCGGTACAGCCCCGACGGCCGCCGGCTCGCCTGGCGCACGCAGGCGCGCGCGGGCTACGAGGCCGATCGCTGGCGGCTCGTGGTCCTCGACCGGAAGACGGGGTCGAAGCGGACGCTGACGGAGTCCCTGGACCGGGCGGTCGAGTCGTTCGTCTTCTCGCCCGACTCGAGGACGCTCTACTTCACCGCCGAGGAGGCCGGCCGCTCCCCCGTGTTCAGGGTGCCCGCGGCCGGGGGCCCCGTCTCGACCGTGCTCGAGGGCGGCACTTTCGGGGACCTCTCGGTCCTGCCGGACGGCAAGACGCTCGTCGGCACCCGGGTGGCCCTCACCCACCCCGCGGAGATCGTGCGCTTCGGCTCTGGCGGCCAGGGTCTCGCGCGCGTGACGCGCATCAACGACGTCTTTCTCGCGGGCTTCCGGCTCCAGTCCGCGACGAGCGTCGAGTACCCCGGGGCCGCGGGCAAGCGCGTGCAGGCCTGGCTGGTGAGGCCGCCCGACTTCGACCCCGCGAAGAAGTACCCGCTGCTCGTCCTCGTCCACGGCGGGCCGCAGGGGGCGTGGACGGACGGGTGGACGTACCGCTGGAACGCGCAGGTCTTCGCGAGCGCGGGCTACGTGGTCTTCATGCCGAACCCGCGCGGCTCGGTCGGCTGGGGGCAGGCGCTCACCGACGACGTCAACCGGGACTGGGGCGGGAAGGCGTTCGAGGACGTCATGAAGGGGACCGACTTCGCCGAGTCGCTCTCCTGCGTCGAGAGGGGCCGCACCGCGGCGGCCGGCGCGTCCTACGGCGGCTACATGATCAACTGGATCGCGGGGCAGACGGACCGCTTCAAGGCGCTCGTCAGCCACGACGGCGTCTTCGACCTCGTGTCAATGTACGGCTCGACCGAGGAGCTCTGGTTCCCCGAGTGGGAGTTCGGCGGGCCGTACTGGTCGAACCCGGAGGGCTACGCACGGTTCAACCCCCGCGACTTCGTCAAGAACTTCAGGACGCCCACCCTCGTCGTGCACGGGGAGAAGGACTACCGCGTGCCGGTCGAGCAGGGGCTCGCGATGTTCACGGCGCTCCGGCGGCAGGGCGTCCCCGCCCGTCTCCTCGTCTTCCCCGACGAGAACCACTGGGTCCTGAAGCCCGCCAACTCCGTCCGCTGGTACGACGAGGTGATCGGCTGGCTGGACCGGTGGACGAAGAAGTGAGGGCCCGGGCATGAAGGCCACGATCGACGGGGTCGAGATCGCGTACGAGGTTACCGGCGCGGGTCCGACACTGCTGCTCCTCCACGCGTTCCCCCTCGGCCTCTCCATGTGGGACGCGCAGGTGGCGGCGCTCTCCGCGACCCACCGGGTCGTGCGCTTCGACGCGCGGGGCTTCGGCGGGAGTGCTCCGGGCGAGGGCCCGCTCACCATGGAGCGCATCGCCGACGACGGCGCCGCCCTCCTCGACCTCCTGGGAATCGAGAGGGCGGTGGTGGGCGGCTGCTCGATGGGGGGCTACGCGGCCTTCGCCTTCGTGCGGCGCCACCGGCAGCGGCTCGCCGGCCTCGTCCTCCAGGACACCCGCGCGGGGGCCGACACCGCGGAGGCGATGGCGAACCGCGCCGCGCTCGCCGCGAGAGTGCTCGCCGAGGGCGCGGCGGCGGCCGTCGAGGCCTTCCTGCCGAAGCTCGTCGGCGAGACGACCCACCGCGAGCGGCCCGACCTCGTCGCGGACCTGCGAGAACGGATTCTCGCCACCTCGCCGCAGGGAATCGCCAACTCGCTCCACGGACTCGCCTCGCGCGCGGACTCGCGCGGGACGCTGCCCACGATCGCGGTGCCCACGCTCGTCCTCGTGGGCGCCGAGGACGTGCTCACCCCGCCGAGCGAGGCCACCACCATGGCCGCTGCCATCCCGAGGGCGCGCCTCGACGTGATCCCGCGGGCGGGCCACCTCGCCAACCTGGAGAGCCCGGCCGCCGTGAATGCGGCCCTGCGCGCCTTCCTCGCCCGGTAGCCTTCAGCGCGAGGCCCGGGCCTCGAACCCCGCCCGGTCGGCGGCGGAGAGGGCGGCCGTCGCGGCGGCGCGCCGGTACACGTCTTTCGCCGCGGCCGGCCGGCCGCGGCCCTCGAGCAGCGCGCCGAGGAGGGCCCAGCCGTCGTGGTAGCCCGGGTGGCGGGCGATGAGCGATCGCAGCACGCGCTCGGCGCCCGCCGCGTCGCCCGCCTTATGAATGTAGAACGCCTGCGTGAAGGCATAGCGCGGGTCCTGCGGCGCGAGGGCCGCCGCACGGCTCGCGAGCGCCGCGGCCTCGTCCGGGCTCGCGTCGGCCACGAGGACCGCGAGGTTGTACGCGGCGGCCGCGTTCCGAGGGTCGAGATCGAGGGCGCGCCGCAGGGCCTCCCGGGCCTCCGCCGGCCGCTCCCTCTCGGCGAGCAGCAGGCCCAGGTCGAAGTGGGCCGAGGCCTCGCGCGGCTGCACGCGGATCGCCTCGCGGAGAGCCGCCTCGGCCTCGGCGAGCCGGCCGAGGCTCGCCTCCGCCATGGCCAGGTTCACGAGGCTCGCCACGTGGTCCGGCCGCAGGGCGAGCGCCTGGCGGAAGCGCTCGGCGGCCAGGGCCGGGTCGCCCTGCTCGAGGTGGAGGTTGCCGAGGTTGTACTGCGAGGCGAAGTCGTCGGGGCGCGCGAGGAGGGATCGCTCGAGCTCGGCGCGAGCGGCCTCGAACCCGGCGCGCGTCCCTTCCGGCATGCTTCGCGGGTCGACGGCGCCGAGCGCCGCCGCGGCCCGGACGCGGACGAGCCGCACCTCGTCCCGCGTCGCCGCGAGGACGAGGTCGCGCGCTCCCGGGTCGCCCTCGAGGGCGGTGACCGCCGCCGCTCTCACGAGGGGTGAGGGGTCCACGGCGAGGGCGCGCAGCGCCGGTCCCTTCGAGGCGTCGCCGCAGCCGGACAGGAGGCGCACGAGCGAGACGGTCACGACTTCGTCGCGGCCTTTCTCTCCCAGATAGCCCAGCATCGCGGGTAGCCGCGTCCAGTCCTCCTTGCGCGCGGCGGCCACGAGCCGTCCCTCGCGCAGGATCCGCTCCGACCACCGGCCCCCTCCCCAGGCGCGGATGGCCTTCTCGGCCCACGCCGGGTCGCGGTCGGCGTGGCAGAGGTTGCACGCGTTCGGCGAGCCGAGCTCGCGCGTAGCGGCGGGCGCGGGCGGGCGCATCGAGTGGTCGCTCCGCCGCATGCGCGCGAACTCGGTCGTCGGCATGTGGCAGTCGGTGCATCGGCTCCCCGGGCCGTCACCGGGGTGGTGCGTGTGGGCGGCGGCGCTCGTCACCCGCTCCTCGTGGCACGGGAGGCACGCGTCGTTGGGCCGGTCCTCGAACCTGTAGCGGCCGCTCGAGGTGTGGCAGTGCACGCAGTCGATCCGCCCCGACCTCGCGCACGGGCTCATCCGCCACGAGGTGAGGGTGTAGTTCTCGCCGAGATCGCGCCCGTCCGAGTGGTAGTCGGGGCTCTCCAGCGTGGTGAGATCGAAGTGGTCGAAGAAGCGGTCGCCGGGGCGGAACGACGTCCAGAGCGGGCTCGCCTTGGCGTGGCAGGAAACGCAGAGGTCGGTCCGCTGCTCCTTCGAGAGCGCCTTGACCGACACGATCCTCCAGTCCCTCGGCGTGACGCCGGGCGGGAGGCCCTCGAAGGCCTTCACGTGCTCGCCGGCAGGCCCGTGGCAGGTCTCGCAAGAGACGCCCGGCTCCGCCCAGACCGTCCGGTACGAGTCGGTCGCCGGCTCGTAGTTCGTGGCGAGCTGGCTCACGTGGCAGCTGAAGCAGGAGGTGTTGAAGGTGTAGGCGCGATCCGTCCAGTCGAGCTCCTCGTCCGTGACCCCTTGGCCCGTGCGGCTTCCGCCCGCCGGGGACGTGGCGAAGTGGCGAACGGCGCTGCCCGCGGTCGAAAACCACTCCTTGCGGTTCACGTCGTAGGCGACGGGAAGGACCTGGAGGTGCCCGCGGTCGAGCGGGGTCAGGAAGTAGCAGACGTTCTTCCCGCCCAGCACCTGGACGATCGGGTGGGTCTTCCTGCCTTCCGGCCCCGTCTCCTCGACCTGGTCGCTCCCGGTCCCGACCACGGCACGATAGGTACGCCCGCGGATCACGAGCGGCCTCTCCTGCGGGGTCAGGCGCTCGCGGGCGAAGGCGCCCGTGTGCGGCTGCATGGCCAAGCCGTGGAACGAGGTGGACCACTTCTCGAAGAAGACGGCGTGGCAGGAGCGGCAGCTCGCCGAGCCCGCGAGGGGCGCGGGGGGGGAGGCGTCGGGGGCGGGCGCCGGAGAGGTTCCGCGGCCGGGGAAGAAGACGACGGCGGCGAGGGCGAGCGCGGCAAGAGCGCCGACGGCGGCGAAGGTCCTCGAGCGATCGTGGGGTCCGGCCATGGGAGCTTCCGCCCTACTCGAACCGAAGCAGCAGGATGCCGTAACCGACGCCCGCCTCGTCGCCGGTGCGGGCGGCCTGGAACGCCATGAAGCGCCCGTCCGTCGAGACGACCGGGTTCGAGGCCTTCCACCCCATGTGGTCGTTGAAGTGCGTCAGGCGCGTGAAGCTCCTCCCGGTGCCGTCGAGCCGCAACTTCCACACGTCGATGTTCCGGAAGCTGGCCGGGTCGCCGAACGCGCGAGCCTGGTGGTCGCTCTCGACGCAGGCGTGCGCGCCGTCCGGGAAGATCCCCTCGACCTCGTTGTAGAAGCCGATGGCCGCGGATTGGTTGACCCTTTCGCCCGTCACGAGGTCGATCGTCCAGACACTCGACCTGCCCACCGGCTCGTAGCAGCTATACGTCATCGCCCGGTCGTCGCGGAAGAAGTCCTGCGCCTCGATCTGGCACCCCCGGTCCTTGCTCTCGAAGACGATCTTCCTGTCGCGCAGCACCGGCTTCTCCCCCGAGAGGTCGAGGTCGGCGATCAGCAGCCGTGTCGCTCCCTCGGGGATCGACGCGTCCTGATCGTGCCCGACGGAGAAGCCGATCCTCGGCGAGCGCTTCGAGACCGCCGCGCCCTCGCTCACCCTCTGGCCCAGCTTCACCGGCCGCGCGCCCGGCTTCGCGGCCAGGAACCACAACTCGTTGTCGCGCGAGCGGCTCGTCTTCACGTCCTCGAAGTGGTCGGGGCCGATCAGGAGGTAGCCGGACCCGGGGAGGTGCATCACCCGCAGGAACGCGGCACCCGGGACGCCGCAGGTGAGGCAGCGGATCGCCCGCGTTGCGAGGTCGATCTCGAACGCGTCGCCGAAGCTCTTCGCCATGAACGCGACCCGCCGGTTGTCGGGCGAGATGTCCGCGCGCTCGCCGAAGTGCGTCAGGAGCTCGACGTTCGCGGGGAGGCTGTCGAGCGGGCTTCCCGGCTTGTGCTGCGCGGCGGCGACGGACGCCAGGGCGACGAGGGCGGGGGCGAGAACGGGGGTGAGTCGCATGGGTCTCCTTCCATCGGCCGCCGGCCGGGCGGCGGCCTATCGCTCCCGGGGCGCGGGCTCGAGCACGACCCGCAGAGCGAGGGGCATCGTAACGCCTAGCCCGGGAGCGCGGTGATGCGCGCCGCGAGATCCTCCGCGCCCGTGCCGAGGCGGTCGAGGGTCGAGCGTGCGGCGAGGAGACCCTCGTTTTCCGTGCGCATGAAGCGGGCCCAGGGAGAGATGGCCTCGCGGATCCGCTGTTGGCTGCGATCCCGCTCGCGCTCGAAGGCGGGGACGAGGGCGCCGATGAGCTTCTCGCGGAGCGCGGTGACCTTGGACGCGAGGTCGGCGCGCGCACGCTGGCGCTTCGCGGGGAGGACGAAGAGCCCGATCACGGCGAGGGCCCCGGCGGCGAGGATGCCGGTGACGTCGGCCACGGTGGTCGAGGCGAGCACGGTCACGATCGCACCCAGGCCCACCGCCGAGAC
>JBGPQQ010000022.1:0-14701 GCA_041489115.1 Vicinamibacteria bacterium
CGCTCGGCCTCGAGAAGGCGGCCGTCGCCGCCGGGCTCGTCCGCAAGGAGACGCCGGCCCTCACCGGGCGCGGGCAGGCCCTCGGCGACCTCGGCACGGGCGCCGCCCTCGAGGAGACGGCCTTCTCGCTCCCCGAGAAAGCGACGAGCGACCCGGTGCGCACGACCTCGGGCTGGGCCGTCCTGCGGGTCCTCGAGAAGAAGCCCTTCGACCCCGCCGAGCTCGCGAAGCAGAAGGGGCCGATCGCCGCCTCGCTGCGGCGGCAGAAGCAGTCGGAGCTGTTCCGGGCCTTCGTGGTGGCGGCCCGCGACCGCTACGCGATCGACCGCGACGCGAAGGCCTACCGCCGCGCGCTCGGGCAGGACCAGTAGGAAGGGGAGGCCAGGGGGCCGCCATGCACGTCGAAGTCCGGCAGACGAAGGACGTCGTGATCCTCGACCTGAAGGGCCGGCTCACCGCGGGCCTCGGCGACCAGATTCTCCGCGAGGCGATCGACGAGCTGCTCGCGGAGGGCCGCCGCCGGGTCCTCCTGAACCTCTCGGAGGTGGCGTTCGTCGACAGCGCGGGGGTGGGCGAGCTCGTGGCGGGGCTCAAGACCGCCCGCCGGTTCGGGGCCGAGCTCAAGCTGCTGAACGTGGGCGACCGGGTCTACAGCACGCTCGACATGGCGCGCCTGCTGCCCACGTTCGAGACTTACAAGGACGAGGCGGAGGCCATCCGCTCGTTCGAGCCCGCCTGATCGCGGAGGCTACTCCTCGGTCTCGGCCAGCGTCACCGCGATCGGGTCGACGTTCGTGACCCGCAGCTCGGTCGCGCACTCGGGGCAGTTGATCGTCTCCCCCACGTCGAGGTCGTAGCCGTCCAGCTCCAGGTCCATCTCGCACTCGGGGCAGCGGCTCATGGCTCTCACCTCCTGCGCGTCACCACGTAGCGGGCGAGGTCCCGCAGCGGCTCGGCCCGCGGCCCGAACGGCTGGAGGGCCGCCAGGCTCGCCGCGATCAGCTCCCGCGCCAGGGTGCTCGCGCCCTCGACGCCGGAGAACGAGACGAAGGTCGTCTTCTTGAGGTCCTTCCCGACATCCTTGCCGGCCTCGGCGCCCCCCGTGGCGTCGATGAGGTCGTCGACGATCTGGAAGGCGAGGCCCAGGTTCTTGGCGTAGGCCACGACCGCCGCGACCTCGGCGGGGCGAGCCCGGGCCACCAGGGCCCCGAGCGCGGCCGACGCCATGAAGAGGGCACCCGTCTTGCGGCGATGGATGAACTCGAGGGTCGGGAAGTCGATCGCGCGGTCGGTCATGAGGAGATCGACCGACTGGCCGGCGATCATACCGTCCGTGCCGATCGCGCGCGCGAGCTCCCGCGCGACCTTCCCGCGCCCCGCGGCGTCGGGCCCGCCCGCCCATCCCTCGGCGAGGATCTCGAAGGCCCGGTTCAGGAGCGCGAAGGCAGCGAGCACGGCGGTCGCCTCACCGTGGGCCACGTGGCAGGTCGGCCG
This sequence comes from Vicinamibacteria bacterium, assembly GCA_041489115.1. Classification (GTDB taxonomy): domain Bacteria; phylum Acidobacteriota; class Vicinamibacteria; order Fen-336; family Fen-336; genus DATBSL01. Next base: position 1,495 of record JBGPQQ010000022.1, read on the forward strand.
GCCACGCCGCGTCTTCGCGTCGTCCATCGAGGGCAGGTCGTCGAGGATGAGGCTCGCGGTGTGGACCATCTCGACCGCGCAGCCGGCGGGCAGCACCCCCTCGGGGTCGCCCCTCAACACCTCGGCGACGAGGAGGGACAGGATGGGGCGCAGGCGCTTGGCCGGGGCGAAGAGGCTCGTCTCGATCGCGGCCTCGACCGCCGGGGCGCGGCCAGGCACCACGAGCCGCCGCAGCGCCGCCTCCACCCGCTGACGGCGGTCCTCGAGCGTTCTCTCGAGGTCCACGAACTCGGACACGGCGGGCATGGCTCGGGCATCTTAACGCCATCGTGGCGCCGGCCGGGGCGCCCCGCGGCTCGCGGTTTGGCGCTAAACTCCGAGTTCCCATGGACTACCGCGAGGCCGGCGTCGACATCTCCGCAGCGGACGCGGCCAAGGCGCGCATCAAGGACCTGGCGAAGGCCACCTTCAACGCCTCGGTCCTGACCGAGATCGGCTCCTTCGGCGGAATGTTCCGCCCCGATCTCTCCCGCTACCGCGAGCCGGTGCTGGTGGCCTCGACCGACGGGGTCGGGACCAAGATCAAGGTGGCCATCCTCGCCGGGGTCCACGACACCGTGGGCTACGACCTCGTCGCCCACTGCGTGGACGACATCCTCGTCCAGGGGGCGGTCCCCCTCTTCTTCCTCGACTACGTAGCCCTCGGGAAGATGGACCCCGTCAAGGTCGAGCAGATCGTCTCCGGCTTCTCCCGCGCCTGCGCCGAGTTCGGCTGCCCCCTCATCGGCGGGGAGACCGCGGAGATGCCGGGCACCTACGCCGAGGACGACTACGACCTCGCCGGGTTCATCGTCGGGGTGGTGGAGAAGGAGAAGGCGCTGCCGCGCGGCGCGCGCGAGGCGGACGTGCTCCTCGGCCTCCCCTCGGCGGGGCTCCACACGAACGGCTACTCGCTCGCCCGCAAGGTCCTCCTCGAGACCCTCGGCCACCGCGTCGACACACACCTCGCCGAGCTCGGGACGACGGTGGGCCGGGCGCTCCTCGCCCCCCACCGCAGCTACCTCGCGGCGCTCGAGCCGCTCCTCGAGCGGGACAAGGTGCGGGCGCTCGCCCACATCACGGGCGGCGGCTTCCCCGGCAACATCCCGCGCGTGCTGCCCGACGGGCTCGGGGCGCGCCTCCGCCGGGGCTCGTGGGAGGTGCCGCCCCTCTTCCGCCTCATCCAGAAGGGCGGGGGCGTCTCCGGCGAGGAGATGGAGCGCACCTTCAACATGGGGATCGGCATGGTCGTCGTCGTCTCCCCGGGCGACCTCCACGAGGTCGAGCACTCGCTCGAGCGGCGCGGGGAGACGAGCTTCGTGATCGGGTCCGTGGTCGCGGGCTCCGGCGTGTCCTGGGAGTGAGGGCTCGGTGAGGCGGGTCGGCGTCCTCGTCAGCGGGAGGGGCTCGAACCTCCAGGCCCTGATCGACGCCGCGCGCCGAGGCGAGCTCGGCGGCGAGATCGCGGTCGTGGTCTCCAACGTCGAGACCGCCCTCGGCCTCGAGCGCGCGCGGAAGGCCGGCATCCCCGCCCTCTTCCGCGACCACCGGGGGAAGAAGCGCGAGGCCTACGACGCCGAGATCGTCGAGGTCCTGCGCGCCCACCACGTCGACCTCGTGTGCCTGGCCGGGTTCATGCGCCTGCTGTCGCCCGTCTTCGTCCGCGCCTTCCCCGGCCGCATCGTGAACATCCACCCCGCCCTCCTGCCCGCGTTCCCGGGCCTCGACGCGCAGCGACAGGCGTGGGAGCACGGGGCGAAGGTGAGCGGGGCCACCGTCCACCTCGTGGACGAGGGGCTCGACTCGGGCCCGATCGTGGCCCAGGAGGCGGTGCCGGTGCTGTCGGGCGACACCCTGGAGACGCTCGCCGCGCGCATCCTGGAAGCCGAACACCGCCTCTACCCTCGGGCCGTGCGCATCCTCCTCGAGGGCCGCTGCCGCGTCGAGGGCCGCCGGGTGATCGTGGAGGGAGAGTGACCGCAGCGGACGCCTTTGCCTACCTGACCAAGGGTGCCGTCGACGTCGTGACCGCCGACGCGCTCAAGGCCAAGCTCGCCCTCGGCCGGCCCCTCACGGTGAAGGTCGGCTTCGACCCCACCGCCCCCGACATCCACCTCGGCCACACGGTCCTCATGCGGAAGATGAAGCACTTCCAGGACCTCGGCCACCGCGTGATCTTCCTGATCGGGGATTTCACGGGGATGATCGGCGACCCCACCGGGAAGTCGAAGACGCGCCCGCCGCTGTCGCGCGAGGAGATCGAGAAGAACGCCGAAACCTACAAGAAGCAGGCCTTCAAGATCCTCGACCCCGTGAAGACCGAAGTCCGCTTCAACAGCGAGTGGCTGGGGGCCCTCGGCTCGGAGGGCTTCATCCGTCTCGCCGCCACCTACAACGTGGCCCGCATGCTCGAGCGGCGCGAATTCCGCCAGCGCTACGACGCCGGCCAGCCGATCTCCATCCACGAGTTCCTCTACCCGCTCGCCCAGGCCTACGACTCCGTCGCCCTGAAGGCTGACGTCGAGCTCGGGGGCACCGACCAGCTCTTCAACCTGAACGTGGGCCGCGACATCATGCCCGCCTGGGGCCTCGAGCCGCAGGTCGTGCTGACCACACCGCTCCTCGAGGGCACGGACGGCGTCGAGAAGATGTCGAAGAGCCTCGGCAACTACGTGGGCGTCACCGAGGCGCCCGACGCCATGTACGCGAAGCTCATGAGCATCTCGGACGAGCTCATGTGGCGCTACTACACTCTCCTCACCGACCTCTCTCCCGGCGAGATCGAGAGCGAGAGGGCGGCGGGCCGGCCCATGGCCTCGAAGATGGCGCTCGGCCGGAGGATCGTCGCCGACTTCCACGGCGAAGGCTCCGCGGCGGCCGCCGAGGAGGAGTGGCGGCGCGTGCACCAGGAGCGCCAGGCCCCGAGCGAGCTGCGCGTCGTGCGGGTCGCGGCCGGGGCCCTCAAGCCCCATCTCCTCGTGGTCCGGGCCGGCCTCGCGAAGTCGAACGGCGAGGCGGTGCGCCTCCTGCGCCAGCGCGCGGTGCGCCGCGACGGCGCCGTGCTCGACGCGGGCGCGGAGGTGGTGCTCGCGCCGGGCGGGAGCTTCGTGCTCTCGGTGGGCGCGGCCCGCCACGTGCGGATCGAGGCCTGTTGACGCGTCGGGGCGCCCCTGCGCCCCCGCCGGTCGGTTTGACTTGCCCCCGAGCCCCTCCGTAGACTGACCGGTGGCGCTATCGTCTAGGGGTTAGGACGGATGGTTCTCAGCCATCAAACCGGGGTTCGAATCCCCGTAGCGCTACCAGCCAGGACGTCACATCCACGCACCGCTGCCGAGGACCCCGGCGGCTCCCCGCCCTCGCGGTGACAGGGTCCGCCGAGTGCGGGTACACTCGGCGCGTCCGAGTCGCCCCCGGCCATGGTCGAGCTGAACCACCGCGAACGCACGATCAAGGTCAAGCTGGTCTACTACGGCCCGCCTGTCGGCGGCAAGACCACCAACCTGCAGATCCTGCACCGCTGCGCCGACGCGAAGCGCCGCGGGGAGCTCATCTCCATCAACTCCGCGCAGGACCGGACGATCCTCTTCGATCTCCTGCCCCTGAAGACGCCGGGGTTCCGGGGCTTCGACCTGCGCCTGCAGATCCTCGCGGTGCCCGGCCAGGCCATGTACTCGGCCACCCGCCGCCTGGTCCTGAAGGGCGCCGACTCCCTCGTCTTCGTCGCGAACTCCGCCCTGGACCGCTGGGAGGAGAACATCCAGAGCTACCGGGAGATGACCCAGAACCTCCTCTCCCACCACCTGGACCCGACGACGATGCCCCTCGTCTTCCAGTACAACAAGCGGGACCTGCCGCAGGTGCTGGAGATCGAGGCGCTCGACCGCGCGCTCAACGGGCGCCGTGCGGAGGTGATCCCGGCGGTGGCGGTGCGGGGCGAGGGCGTCCTCGAGACCTTCGGGGCCCTCCTCGCCCGCACGGTCCAGGACTTGGCCAGCCGCTACGCGATCCTGGACGTGAAGGAGGGGGCGCCCGCCCGGCAGTGGGCGGAGCAGGCCCTCATGGAGCTCTTCGGCCGGACGCGCCTCGCGTTCGACCCGTCTCCCGCTCCCGTTCCGCCTCCCGCTCCGGCGGGTTACACCGGGGTCCGGGTCGCGCCGCCGCCCGCCCCGCCTGAGAAGGGGTCTCGTGCCACGGGGGCCGACGCCAGGGCGAGCGAGCTCGTCGAGACCTACGCGGAGGCCTCGACCCAGCTCGGCTCCGCGCTGACGGAGCTGCGCGAGGAGCGGGACGTCGCGCGCCAGCGCCTCGAGGACCTCCGCCAGACCATGGCGGCGGCGCAGGACCTGCTCGCCGGCACGCCGCTCGAGGCGGCCCTCGAGCCCGTCCTCGCGCGCATGGCGCGCATCGCGGGCGTCGCCCACGCGGCTTTCTGGGTCCCGCAGGCCGGGGCACCGCCCCGCGCGGCGACGCTCCTCGCCCTGCCGAGCGACCCCGTGCTCGCCTCGCCGGCGGCGCTCCGCCACGTGTCGGAGAGCGCGGCGCGGGGCGCGAAGCCCGCCTTCGCCTTCGCCGCGGAGAACCTCGACCTCGGCCAGGCGCTCGACCACCCGGAGCACCACTTCGCGGCGCTCCTCGCCGTGCCCTTCCGCACCCCGGGCGGGCTGCAGGGCCTGGGTGTCTTCTACTACGGGCCGGACACCGCGCGGCCGGGCCCGGCGACACTCGAGCACCTCGCCGAGATCCCGCGCTCGCTCGCCGTCGCGCTCGAGCTGGCGGCGACCCTCGGCACCGTGAAGGCCGCCGAGCGCGCGCTCGAGATCGCCCTCGCCGGCACCGCCTCGCTGCGCGGCCTCGAGCACCTCGTGGGCTCGGTCGAGACGCTGCGCGACCGCCTGGGGGAGATCCGCAACCGTACCGACGCGCCGCCGTGGTTCACCGAGCAGTACGTCCGGCTCGCGCCCGCCCTGACCTCCGCCCTCGACGACGGCCGCTCGCTCCTCGCCTTCAGCCGGGGCGAGATCCGGCGCGAGGCCGTCTACCTGGAAGACCTGCTGGCGGAGCTGCGCACTCCCGGGGTGACGGTGGAGCTCGAGCCGGCGGCGGAGACGGTGCAGGCCGACGCGGCGCTGCTGCGGGTGGCGCTCCGCGCGATCGCCGACGAGGTGCGCTCGCGGTCGGGCGCCAACACCACGCCTCTCTCCATCCGGGCCGGCGCCTGGTCCGACGGCGTCCGCGTGAGCGTGCGCGCCGGCGGGGAGGCTCCCGACGAGGCGGGACGCGGAGCCCTCACCGCGGGCCTCGGCCTCGACCTCGCCCGGCGCATCGCCGAGCTGCACGGGGGCGCGCTCGAGGACGGCGGGGCCGCGGGCGAGGTGGTGCTGACCCTGCCCGCGGCCTGAAGGCCTACTCCGTTCCCTTCTTGTCCTCGCTGTCCCGCTTGAGCCAGGAGAAGAGCGAGAAGGACGAGCGCTCCGGGGGCGCCGCCGCCACCGGGGCCTGACGGGGCGCGTCCGGCGCGTGCGACGACTCCGCCTCCACGGCGCTCACGGTGTCCTCGGTGTCGTCCTCGCCCTCCTCTTCCCCGTCGTCGGCCCCCGAAGCGCCCGTCTCCGGGAGCGCCCCCGGCGCCGCCGGCGCGCCCGCGCGCCGGCTGCGGCCGCCGCGCCCCCGCCGACGCCGGGGCGCGCGCGCGCCGTTCGCGCCCTCGGCGTCGGCCGCGGTCTCGGCCTTGCGCTCCGCCGCCGGCTCGGAGGCACCCGCCGTGTCCGTCCTCGCCGCCGCCGCCGCGCCGAGGTCCTCGATGATGTAGCTGCCCGACTTCTGGTCGCGGCGCAGGGTCACGATGCCCCGGCGCTGCGCGTCCTCCAGCAGATGCGAGAAGGAGCGGAAGCCGTAGTAGGTCTCGTTGAAGGACGGCTTCTTGCGCTTCATGGTCTCCTTGACCATGGAGCCCCAGAGCACTTCCTTGTTCTCGCGCTGCAGCGCGGACACGGAGTCCACGAGCAGGTTGAAGCAGTCCTGCAGCTTCTCGGGCAGCGCCCCGGTGAGGGCGGGCATCGGGCGCTGCTGCACGCGGACGAGGTCCTCGTAGAAGATGAACTCGTCGCAGTTCTCGATGAGGAGCTCGGAGGTGGAGTTCTTCACCCCGAGCCCGATCACGTACTTGTTGTTCTCCTTGAGCTTCGAGACGAGGGGCGAGAAATCGGAGTCCCCCGAGCAGACCACGAAGCAGTTGATGTGCTCTTTCTGGAAGGACATGTCCATCGCGTCCACCACGAGCCGGATGTCCGCGGAGTTCTTCCCCCCGACGGACTTCTGCGGCACCTCGATGAGCTCGATCGCGGCCTCGTGGAAGGAGCGCTTGTAGTCGGAATAGCGGCTCCAGTCGGCGTAGGCCTTCTTGCTCAGCAGCTTGCCTTTGTCGAGCAGGCGCTCGAGCACGAGGTTGATGTCGAACTTGCGGTAGTGGGCGTCGCGGACGCCGATGGCGATGTTCTCGAAATCGATGAAGAGGGCGAGCCGCTGCTCGTCCTGTGCGCTGACTGTCAAACTCCCTCCTGTGTGGGGGTTGCCGTCGTGCGACACCCCGCCTCCAAGGACCGGGGTCCCAGGCGGGGGCGCCCGGGCGGCATACCCGGGCCTCGGGGATTCGACAGCGTAGCACACGGGGCCTATGGCGGAAAGGACGGAACGAGTGTACCGTCCGGTACGTATAGGTCCACGGTGGCTACCGCCGCGCTCCGCAGCAACGACCGCATACTCCAGAGGGCACTGGAGTTGTTCTCCGAGAAGGGGTACGACGCCACGTCCGTGCGGGAGATCTGCGAGGCGGCCGGCATCACGAAGCCGACCCTCTACCACTTCTACGGGAGCAAGGAGGGCGTCTATCGGGCGATCGTGGAGGGAGCGCTCGAGCGCTTCCAGACCGACCTCGTCCTCGCGCTGGACGGCGAGGGATCGCTTCGCGATCGCCTCGTGCGGATGGCCCAGTCCTACGTCGAGGGCACGCGGCGGGAGCCCGACCTCGCCCGCTTCATCATGGCCCTCATCCACAACCCGCCGCGGTCGGCGCCGGCCACCGACTTCGTGAGCTTCTACCAGGGCATCCTCGACGCGCTGACCCGCACGGTGGACGGGGCGGTCGCGCGCGGGGAGGTCCGCCCGGGCCCGACCGACGTCCGCCTCCTCGTCTTCATGGGTGCCCTGGGCGAAGCGATGCGCGGCCACCTTCTAGTGGGTCGGCCGGACCTGACGCCCGCGCTCGCCGAGACGCTCGTGGACACCGTCCTCGGGGGCTGGACCGCCCCGACCTCTCCTTGATCTCTGGAATGCCGAGATGAATCGACGCTCTTCCATCGTTCTCGTCCTCGCTCTCGCCGCCGCGGCTCCGGCCGCCGCCGAGCCGCTCTCCCGCAGGGAGGCGGTGGCCCGCGCCCTCGAGAGGAACCCGACCGTCCGGCGCAGCCTCGCCGACCGCGACGGCCTCCGGGGCCGCGCGAAGCAGGCGAAAGCCGACGCGCTGCCCGAGGTCAGCGTCTATGGCACGTTCCTCCGCTACCAGGACCCCGGCTTCCTCAACAGCCCCAACATCGACTCGTTCCCGCCCGAGCTCCTGCAGGCCTTCCGGCCGATCGCGTCGAACCTGTGGGACGGCAACGCCAGCGTGCGCCAGACCCTCTGGAGCTTCGGCCTCGGCAAGGCGATCCGGGCCGCGGGCTACGCGGAGCACCTCGGCGAGGAGAACGTGAGGTCCGCGCGCCAGGACGTGGCGCTGCGGGCGATCTTCGCTTACAACGCCCATCTCCTCGCCCTCGAGCAGGTGAAGGTGGCGGAGAAGGTCGTCCGCCAGAAGGAGAAGCAGCTCGAGATGGCGCGGAACCGGCGCGGAGCCGGGGTCGCTACCGACCTCGAGGTGCTGCGCTTCGAGGTCGATCTCGCCAACGTCCGGACGACGCTGCTGCGCCTCTCGGGGGCGGCCGACCTTGCCCGGGGCGACCTCAACGCGGTGATGGTGGAGCCGACCGACAAGCCGATCGAGCCCACCGACTCGCTGGACTTCGTGGAGACGGCCGCCGACCAGCAGCAGGTCGTCCGCGAGGCGGTGTCGAGCCGTCCGGAGGTGAAGGCCGTGTCGTGGAACGAGAAGATCTACGACGAGGTGATCGGCATCTACAAGGCCGACATGCGGCCCCGGCTCGATCTCAGCGGCGCCTTCGGGTGGTCGGTGCGTCAGACGCCCAGCTTCTTCGAGCCCAACTACAGGAAGTGGAGCCTGTCGGTCACGCTCAAGGTGCCGGTCTTCGACGGCTGGCGGACCGCGGGCAAGGTCGCGCAGGCCCGCGCCGAACGCGCCAGGGTGGGCCAGGACCGCGTGGCCCTCGAGACCCAGATCGACCTCGAGGCGAAGCAGGCGGTGGACCGGCTGCGGGTGGCGGCGAGCGTCCTCCACGCCACCGAGCTCAACGCCACCCAGGCCCGGAAGGCCCTCGAGATGACGGAGGCCAACTATCGCCTCGGCGCCGCCACTCCCCTCGACGTGATCGACACGCAGGCCGCGTTCACCCAGGCCGAGTGGGGCCGCATCGAGGCGCTGCACGCCCACGCCAACGCCCGGGCGGGCCTCCGCTACGTCATGGGCCAGGACCCCCTCGAAGAGAACGCCAGACCGCAGGCGCCCGCCCCGGCCGGGGACGGGAGCGCCGCGCCCACCGCCGGCCGCGACTCTGAGGACACGCAAACGCCATGAACACCCGAGCTCTCGCCCTCCTCACGACCGCCCTCGTTCCCCTCGCCGCCTGCGGGGGCGGCCAGGCCGGCGATACCGCCGCCCAGGCGCCGCGCGGGGTGGCCGTGCGCACCGCCACCGTCGAGAAGCGGGACCTCGCCGACGAGATCGTCCTCACCGGCACGCTGAAACCGAAAGCCCAGGTGCAGGTCGTGGCCGAGGTGCCGGCGCGCCTCCTGCGCGTCGTGCGCGACGAGGGCGCGCGCGTCGGCAAGGGCGACACCCTCGCCCTGCTCGACGACACCGACTACCGCCTGGCCGCCGACCGCGCGCGGGCCGCGCTGGCCGTGGCCGAGGCCAACCGCGCCCACGCGCAGACCGAGAAGGAGCGGGCCGACAACCTGCTGAAGACGGGCGGGATCACCGACCGCGACCACCTCTCGGCGCAGGTCGCCCTCCAGGTCGCGGAGGCCTCGCTCACCCAGGCGCGGGTGGAGGTGGCGATCGTTGGTCAGCAGCTCTCCCGCACCCGGGTCGCGGCGCCCTTCGCGGGCCGCGTCGCCCGGCGTTACCCCGACCCCGGGGCGATGCTGGCGGCCGGCGCGCCGCTCTTCACGCTCGTGGACGACTCCGTGCTCGAGTTCGAGGCCCCCGTCGCCTCGCGCGATCTCGCCCGTGTGCGGCTGGGGGCGCCCGCGCGGCTGACCGTGGACGCCCTCCCGGGCGCCTCGATCGAAGGCCGCCTCGCGCGGATCGAGCCGCTCGTCGACGAGCGCTCGCGCTCCTTCCAGGTCGTGGTCGAGGTCCCCGGGCGCGCGGACCTCGTGGGCGGCCTGTTCGCCCGCGCCGCGGTGCGCGTGGGCCAGGTGGCGGGCGCGCTCGTCGTCCCCCCGGCCGCGCTGGTGCGCGACGGCTCCGACCCGTCGAGGGCGGACGTGTTCGTCGTGCGCCAGGGGAAGGCCGAGAAGGTGGCGGTCGTGCTCGGGGTCGAGGCCCCGGACGGGATCCAGGTGACGAACGGGCTCGGCGCGGGCGACACGGTCGTCCTCGACCCGCCGAACGCGCTCGCCTCGGGCGCGCCGGTCGACGTGCAGAACGACCGCGGCGGCGCGGCGAAGCCGGCCGCCAGGTAGGAGCCGGGCATGTTCCTGAGCAACCTGTCGATCAAGCAGCCGGTCTTCGCGACCATGATGATGGCCGCCCTCGCCGTCCTCGGGATCGCCTCCTACGCCCAGCTCAAGATCGACTTCTTCCCGAAGGTCGAGATCCCGGTCGTCACCGTGACCACGATCTATCCCGGCGCCGGCCCGGAGACGGTCGAGCGCGAGGTCACCAAGAAGATCGAGGAGGAGATCAACACCGTCGAGGGTGTCAACCACATCGAGTCGATCTCGCAGGAGGGTCTCTCGAACATCGTGGTCGAGTTCCAGATCGAGGTCTCCGCGGTCACCGCCTCCCAGGACGTGCGCGGCAAGATCGCGGCGATCCGCGGCGACCTGCCGCGCGAGATCGAGGAGCCGATCGTCCAGCGCATCGACTTCGGGATGATGCCAATCCTGTCCGTGGGCGTGAACGCCCCCGGCCTCACCCCGCGGGCCGTGACGAACTTCGCCGACAAGATCGTCAAGCGCCGGATCGAGAACGTGCGCGGCGTGGGCTCGGTCGCCCTCGTCGGGGAGTCGACCCGCGAGATCCAGGTCGTGGTGGACCGGCCGAAGCTCGAGGCCTACCACATCTCGCTCGCCGAAGTAGTGGACGCCCTGCGGCGCGAGAACGTGGACGTCCCCGCCGGCACCGCCGACCGGGGTGCGACCGAGGCCCTCGTACGAGTGGCCGCCCGCGGCCGGACGGCCGCCGACATCGCCGCGATCCCGGTCAAGTGGCGGGGCGGGATGGCCGTCTACGTGCGCGACGTGGCCCAGGTCGTGGACGGGATCGAGGAGCCGAAGAACGCCGCCTTCCTCGACGAGCGGCCGGCGCTCGCCCTCGAGATCCAGAAGCAGTCCGGGGCGAACACGGTGGCGGTGGCCGACGGCGTTCTCGAGGCGGTCGAGACGCTGAAGAAGGAGATGCCGCCCGGCGTCACCCTCTCGATCATCAAGGACGACTCGACCTTCATCCGCGACTCGATCGAGGACGTGAACACCACGATGATCATCGGCGGCCTCCTGACCGTCCTCATCGTCTACCTCTTCCTCAACTCGTGGCGCTCGACGGTCATCACCGGTGTGACCCTCCCCATCTCGGTGGTGGCGGGCTTCATCGCGATGCGGGCCTTCGGCTTCACCCTCAACGTGCTGACCCTCATGGGCCTCTCGCTCGCCATCGGCATGCTCATCGACGACGCGATCGTGGTGCGCGAGAACATCGTCCGGCACCTCCAGCGCGGCAAGGACCACTTCGACGCCGCGCGCGACGGGACGGCCGAGATCGGCCTCGCCGTCATGGCCACTACGTTCACGATCATCGCGGTGTTCGTGCCGGTGGCCTTCATGGGCGGCATGGTGGGCCGGATGTTCTACGAGTTCGGCATCACGGTCGCGGCCGCGGTGCTCGCCTCGCTGTTCGTCAGCTTCACGCTCGACCCCATGCTCTCGTCGCGCTGGGTGGATCCCGACATCGAGAGGGGCTACCATCCGCACTTCGTCGGCCGGACGCTGCAGCTGTTCAACGAGTGGTTCGACGGCATGCACGTGAAGTACGAGCGGCTGCTCGGGTGGGCGCTCCGCCACCGCCAGGCCGTGCTCGGCATCGCCACCCTGGCCTTCCTCGGCAGCTTCCCCATCCTCGCCATCCTCGGCGGCGACTTCATGCCCGACTTCAACCGCGGCGAGTACCAGGTGTCGATCAAGGCGACACCGGGAGCCACCCTCGCCGAGACGAAGGAGCGGGCGCTCCAGGTCGTCCGCCGGCTGAAGGCGATGCCCGACGTGGCCTACACCTACGCCACGATCGGCGAGGCCGGGATCACGCGCCGGCCGCCGACCGAGGGTGTCGTCTACGTGAAGCTCAGGCCCACCCACGGCAAGACCTTCAGCGAGGTGCTGGGCGAGGCGCGGCGCGCGGTGGCGGTCGTCCCCGGCCTGACCTACGGCTTCACCGAGGCGGGGCCCTTCGGCCAGAAGCCCCTGCAGTACAGCGTGCGCGGGCCGGAGACGGACGAGCTCGACCGCCTGTCGCGCGAGCTCGTGCAGGCGATGGGGAGGATCCGCGGGCTGGAGGACGTCGAGACGAGCCTCGAGAAGAGCAAGCCCGAGCTGCGCGTCGAGTTCGATCGCGATCGCGCGGGCGACCTCGGCCTCAACGTCGCCCCGGTGGCGATGACGCTCCGCGCCGCGGTCACCGGCGAGGTCGCGACCACGATCGAGGACTCGGCCGGCGACTCGCACGACGTCCGCGTGCGCCTGCGCGCCGATCAGCGCCGCTACGCCGACGATCTCCTCGCCCTGCGGGTGCCGACGGACAAGGACGATCCGCACGGCGACAAGATCCTCGTCCCGCTCGGGGAGGTGGCGAAGGCCGTTCCCGCGAGCGGCCCGTCCACCATCCGCCGGAAGGACCTGCAGCGCGAGGTGCGCATCTCGGCCACCAACGCGGGCCGCAGCCTCGGCGAGGTCGCGGCCGACATCGAGGCCGCGGCGGCGTCGCTGAAGATGGCGCCGGGCTACGACGTCATGCCGGGCGGGGACTCGGAGGAGCTGAAGAAGATGTTCAGCAACATGCTCCAGACTCTCGTGCTCGCCGTGATCTTCATCTACCTCATCCTGGCGTCGCAGTTCGGGTCCTTTTTCCACCCGTTCGCGATCATGCTCTCCCTCCCCCTGTCGCTCGTGGGCGTCGCCCTCGCGCTCCTCTCGACGGGCGACAGCCTCAACATCATGAGCATGATCGGCCTCATCATGCTGATGGGGCTCGTGACGAAGAACGCGATCCTCCTCGTGGACTTCACGAACCAGGCGCGCGCGGCGGGCACCCCGCGCGACCAGGCGCTCATCAAGGCCGGCTCGACCCGCCTGCGCCCCATCGTCATGACGACCCTGGCGATGATCTTCGGCATGCTGCCCCTCGCGTTCGCGATCGGGGCGGGGGCCGAGATGCGGGCGCCGATGGCCCGCGCGGTCATCGGCGGGCTCATCACCTCGACGCTGCTGACCCTCGTGGTGGTGCCGGTCGTCTACACCTACCTCGACGGCCTTCGGCCGGAGGCGGTGCGCGAGTGGCTCGGGGCGCGACGCCGTCGTCGCAAGGCGGAGGCCGGCGCGCCCATGCCCGGGGGAGCCCTCCCGGCGGAGGACTGAGGCCGGGCCGGGCCACGGCCCCGGCCGTGGGGCGGGAATTGGCCCCGCCCCACCGGAAACACCCGACCGGGGAGATCTGGGGGGCCCCCCGCGGGCCCCCGCCCTGCCACCCCGCGCCCCCCGGGGGTTAGCCCACGGACAAGGC
>JBGPQQ010000023.1:0-14498 GCA_041489115.1 Vicinamibacteria bacterium
CCAAGGGCCTCGTGCACCTGAAGACGGCGGGCACGAGCTATCTCGAGGCGCTGCGGACCGTCGCCGCGGTGGACCCCGCTCTCTTCCGGGCGATCTACGCCTTCGCCCGCGAGCGCTACGACACCGACAAGGCCAGCTACCACGTCTCCGCGGAGCTGCGCAGAGCGCCGCTCGCGGCCAACGTCCCGGAGAAGGAACTGCCGGGCCTGCTCGAGCAGTTCGACGCCCGCGAGATCCTGCACGTGACGTTCGGCTCGGTGCTGAAAGAGACCGGCGCGGACGGCAAGCTCCGCTTCAAGGACACGCTCTTCGGCCTGCTGCGCTCGCACCCCGAGGCCTACGCCAAGAACCTCGAGACGCACTTCATCAAACACCTGCGGCCTTTCGTGCCATGACTAGGATGGCCTGGGAACCCCGACCCGGCCGGGCGACCCTAGCAGCCCACGGCAACCCGGGGGGGCTTGGGGGGGCGGAGCCCCCCCAGGACAAAGGAAACCGGGCACAGCCTAGCCGTTACGGGTTGCCACTCCCCGGAGCGTCCCGACTACGGAGCGCCCGTACCCCGAGGGCGCCTCGACTCCGAAGCCTTTTCCCCGGGGCGCCTCGACTTCGGGGCCGAAGCGCGTGACCGCGCTGGCTGCCGTGGAGCCCGTCGTCGGTCGCGGCCTCGAGTCCGGCTTCCTTCCCGACGGGGAAGTGAAGGCGATCGCCCGGGAGGGCCTGGCGCGGCTGCCCCTCGACGGCCGGCGCGTGCTCGTGCTGATCCCCGACGGCACGCGGACGATGCCGATGCCGCTCCTCTTCGACCTGCTCGACGAGGCGGTTTCTCCGCGCGCCGTGGCCCTCGACTTCCTCGTGGCCCTCGGCACGCACGCCCCGATGAACGACGCGCAGCTGTCGGCCCTCGTCGGCCGGCCGGTCGTGGACGGCTGGGCCGGCGAGCGGCGGGTCCTCAACCACCGCTGGGACGACCCCGCGGCATTCGCGACGCTCGGGACGATCCCGGCCCGCGAGATCGCGGAGCTCACAGGCGGCCGGCTCGACCGCGGCGTCACGGTCGCGCTCAACAAGCTGCCGCTCGAGTACGACCACGTGATCGTCTGCGGCCCCGTCTTCCCCCATGAGGTCGTCGGCTTCTCGGGCGGGACCAAGTACCTCTTCCCGGGCATCGCCGGGCCCGAGATCATCCACTTCACCCACTGGCTCGGGGCGCTCATCACCAGCTACGACGTGATCGGCACGAAGGCGACCCCGGTGCGGGCGGTGATCGACCGGGCGGCACGGCTCCTCGACCGTCCGCTGTCGCTCCTCGCCCCGGTCGTCATGCACGAGGGCGTCGCCGGCCTCTACTGCGGCCCCGTCCACGAGGCCTGGGCGGCCGCGGCCGACCTGTCGTCGCGCCGGCACGTCGTCTGGCTGGAGAAGCCGGTCCGGCGCGTCCTCTCGATCATGCCTGCCATGTACGACGACCTCTGGGTCGCGGCGAAGGGCATGTACAAGATGGAGCCCGCCGTCGCGGACGGGGGAGAGGTCGTCATCTACGCCCCCCACGTCTCCGAGGTCAGCCACGTCCACGGCCGCCTCATCGACCGGGTCGGCTACCACTGCAAGGACTACTTCCTGAAGCAGTGGGGCCGCTTCGGGGACGTCCCCGGAGGCATCCTGGCCCACTCGACGCACGTGAAGGGCCTCGGGACGTACGACCCCGCCACCGGAGTCGAGACTCCCCGCATCCGCGTCACCCTCGCGACCGGCATCCCGCGCGAGCGCTGCGAGCGGATCAACCTCGGCTGGCTCGACCCGGCGACGGTCGACGTCGAGGCCTGGAAGAAGGACCCCGACACCCTCGTCGTCCCGCGCGCCGGGGAGATGCTCTACCGCGTGCGCCCGTCCTCGTCATCCTCAGGGAGACAGGAATGAAGTACGGACTCGACATCCGGCCCGAGGCCGCCCTCGACTTCGTGTCGCTCGGCGCGCTCGTCCACCGCCTCGACCCGGGCCTCATCCCGTTCCGCAAGGCGACCGAGTGCGCCATCCACGTGAGCGGTGGCGAGTTCAACTGCGCGGCGAACCTCGCCGACTGCTTCCGCCTGAAGACCGGCATCGCCACGGCCATCGTGGACTACCCGATCGGCGAGCTGATCGCGGAGCGGGTCAAGGCGATGGGGGTCACCCCCTTCTTCAAGCGCTTTGCCCACGACGGGGTGCGCGGGCCGAACATGGCGGCCGTCTACTCCGACCGCGGGTTCGGCGTGCGCGCCCCGGTCGTCTTCTACAACCGCGCGAACGAGGCGGCCGGCCTGCTGAAGCCGGGCGACTTCGACTGGAAGACGATCTTCGCGGGCGGCGTGCGCTGGTTCCACAGCGGGGGCATCTTCGCCGCCCTCTCGCCGACCACGGCCGAGGTCATCATCGAGGGCATGAAGGCGGCCAAGACGGCGGGCGCCGTCTGCTCCTTCGACCTCAACTTCCGCGAGAAGCTCTGGAAGATCTCGGGGGGCGCCGATCGCGCGGTCGAGGTGGTGGCGCGGATCGTCGAGAACGTGGACGTCCTCGTCGGCAACGAGGAGGACCTGCAGAAGGGCCTCGGCATCCCCGGCCCCGAGGTGGCGGCGAAGTCGAAGCTCGACCCCAGCACGTTCTTCGGGATGATCGACCAGGTCGTGAAGAAGCACCCGAAGGTCAAGATCGTCGCCACGACGCTCCGCGAGGTGCACTCCACGAACCGGCACTCCTGGAGCGCGGTCGCGTGGATCGACGGCAAGACGTACGTGGCCCCCACCGCGGAGCTGGACGTCCTCGACCGCGTGGGCGGCGGCGACGGCTTCGCCTCCGGCTTCTTCTACGGCCTCCTCACGGGCGAGGAGCCCGAGCAGGCGGTCAAGCTCGGCTGGGCGCACGGCGCCCTCCTGACCACGTTCCCGGGCGACACCACGATGGCCACCGTCGAGCACGTGCGGGCCTTCGCGAAGGGCGGCTCCGCCCGCATCCAGCGCTAGGCGCGCGAGGAGACATCGAGATGAGCCAGGCAGACATCGGCCTCGTCGGGCTCGCCGTGATGGGCGAGAACCTGATCCTCAACATGGAGAGCAAGGGCTTCACGGTCGCCGCCTTCAACCGGACGACGTCGAAGGTCGACGCCTTCGTGAACGGCCGGGCGAAGGGCAAGAAGATCGTCGGAGCGCACTCGGTCGAGGAGTTCGTGTCGCTCCTGAAGCGCCCGCGCAAGGTCATGATCATGGTCAAGGCGGGCCAGGCCGTCGACGACTTCATCGAGCAGATCCTCCCGCACCTCGAGCCGGGCGACGTCCTGATCGACGGCGGCAACACCCACTACCCCGACACGATCCGGCGCACGGCCTACGTCGAGAGCAAGGGGATGCTGTACGTCGGCACCGGCGTCTCGGGCGGCGAAGAGGGCGCGCGTCACGGCCCGTCCATCATGCCCGGCGGATCGCCAGCGGCCTGGCCGCACGTCAAACCCATCTTTCAGGCCGTCGCCGCCAAGGTCAAACGTCCCGACGGCGGGGAGGATCCCTGCTGCGACTGGGTGGGGGAGAACGGGGCCGGGCACTTCGTGAAGATGGTCCACAACGGGATCGAGTACGGCGACATGCAGCTCATCTGCGAGGCCTACGACATTCTGAGGAACGTGCTCGGGATGACGGCGTTCGAGATGCACGACGTCTTCGCCGAGTGGAACCGGGGCGAGCTCGACAGCTACCTGATCGAGATCACGCGCGACATCCTCGGCTTCAAGGACGAGGACGGCCAGCCGCTGGTCGACAGGATCCTCGACACCGCCGGGCAGAAGGGCACCGGCAAATGGACCGGCATCGAGGCGCTCGAGCTCGGCATTCCGCTGACGCTGATCGGCGAGGCTGTGTTCGCGCGCTGCCTGTCGGCGATCAAGGAGGAGCGCGTCGCGGCCTCCAAGGTCCTTCCCGGGCCGAAGCCGAAGTTCGAGGGCGACCGGAAGGCCTTCGTGGAGGACCTTCGCCAGGCGCTCTACGCGTCGAAGATGGTCTCGTACGCGCAGGGCTACACGCTGATGCGCGCGGCGGCGAAGGAGCGCGGCTGGAATCTCAACTACGGCGGCGTCGCCCTCATGTGGCGCGGGGGCTGCATCATCCGCTCGGAGTTCCTCGGCAAGATCAAGGAGGCCTTCGACGCGAACCCGGGCCTCACCAACCTGCTCCTCGACCCCTTCTTCCGCGACAAGGTGGTGGGCAGCCAGGAGTCGTGGCGGCGCGTGGTGGCCAGCGCCATCGTGAACGGCGTGCCGGTGCCCGCCTTCGCGACCGCGCTCAACTACTTCGACGGCTTCCGCGCCGGGCGGCTCCCGGCGAACCTGCTGCAGGCGCAGCGCGACTACTTCGGCGCCCACACCTACGAGCGCACGGACCAGCCGCGCGGGAAGTTCTTCCACACCAACTGGACCGGCCGCGGCGGCACGACGTCAGCATCGACCTACACGGTGTAGGCGCCGGCGCCGGCCGGGAGGGGGGAGCGTGACGGTGACCAGGCGACGTTTCCTCGAGCAGGGCGCCCTGGCGGCCACCGCCGCCGGCCTCGCGGGCCGCACGGCAGCGGAGGCGCGCGCCGCCTTTCCCGTGGCCGCGAGCGACCGGATCCGCGTGGGGTTCATCGGCGTCGGCAACCGGGGCGACCAGCTCCTCGACCGCTTCGCCGCCAACCCTGACGTGGAGGTCGCCGCGCTCTGCGACGTCTACGAGCCCTACGTCCGGCGCGAGCCTTCCGCCGTCCACGAGCGGTACCGCGCGATGGGCCGCGTGCCCGGGATGAAGCTGCCCCTCGCCGGCTCCGTTCCACGCGAGCGCGACTTCCGCCGCCTCCTGGACCGCAAAGACATAGACGCGGTCTGCATCGCGACCCCCGACCACTGGCATGCCGTGCAGGCGATCCAGGCCATGGAGGCGGGAAAGGACGTCTACGTCGAGAAGCCGCTCACTATCACCCTGGTCGAGGGCCGGCGGATCGTGGAGGCCCAGCGGCGCACCGGGCGTGTCGTCCAGGTGGGGCTCAACCGTCGCGGCTCGCCCGTCTACCAGAAGCTCGCCCCTCTCGTGCAGGGCGGGCTCATCGGCAAGGTGACGATGGCCCGGGCCTACCGGGTGAGCGACATGCACCCGCGCGGGATCGGCCGCCTCGGGCCGGAGGAGCCGCCGCCCGGCTTCGACTGGGACCTGTGGCTGGGCCCGCGCGCCTTCCGCCCCTACCAGTACAACATCGCCCCGTACTTCTTCCGCTGGTGGAAGGACTACTCGTCGCAGATGGGCAACTGGGGAGTGCACTACCTCGACGTCATCCGCTGGCTGCTCGGCGAGCGGGCGCCGGTCGCGGTCTCGGCTCACGGGGGGCGCTTCGCGGTGGACGACGACCGAACGATCCCCGACACGATGGAGACGACCTTCGAGCTCGGGTCCGGGGCGCTTCTGGTGTTCGGCCTCTACGAGGCTGGGGGCGGCGACCCGATCGCGGGCGGCGAGATCGAGCTCGTGGGCACGAAGGGCACCCTGGTGGCGAGCGAGGACGGTTACGCCGTGCGGCCGGCCCGGCCCGGCCAGTTCCAGGACTGGACCCGGCTCGTCGAGCCGCGGGAGGAGAAGGAGGCGGGTGGGGCGTCGGACTCGACGGCGCGGCTCATCCGCAACTTCCTGGACTGCGTCAAGTCGCGCGGCACGCCCTGGTGCCCGCCCCAGGAAGGCCACCGCTCGACGTCGTTCGCCCACCTCGCCAACATCGCGCTCGACACGAAGAGCCGCCTCGAGTGGGACCCGGAGGCGGAGCAGGTGAAGGGCAACCCGGCCGCCAGCGCGCTTCTGCACTACGAGTACCGGCGGCCCTGGACCCTGGGCTGAGAAGGGGCACGACGATGGCCCGTACCTCCGATGTCCGCACCCGCCGCGAGTTCCTGTCGGTCGCGGCCACGGCTGGGGCGGTGGCCCTGGGCCCGGACCGGGCCGCGGCCGCCCCGACGTCCTTCTCCGTGTCGGTCTTTTCGAAGCACCTGCACTACCTCGACTACCAGGCCCTCGCCGAGACCGTCGCCGAGGCCGGGTTCGACGGAGTCGACCTCACCGTCCGCCCCGCCGGCCACGTACTGCCCGAGCGGGTGACGGACGACCTCCCGAAGGCGGTCGAGGCGGCCCGGGCCGCCGGCGTGGCTGTCCTGATGATGACGACCGCCCTCACCTCGGCCCGGGACCCGCACGCGGAGGCGATCCTGCGGACGGCGGGGCGCCTCGGCATCCGCGACTACCGGCTCGGCAGCCTCGCTTACGACCGCTCCCGCGGCATCCTCGGCACGATCGAGGCGCTGCGCTCCCCCCTGCGCGAGCTCGCCGCCCTCGGCGAGAGCTGCGGGATCCGCGGGGGTTACCAGAACCACGCGGGAGACCGGGTGGGCTCGGCCGTGTGGGATCTCTGGCTCCTGCTGAAGGAAACTGGCTCGCCCTGGCTCGGCTGCCAGTACGACATCCGCCACGCGACGATCGAGGGCGGCACCTCCTGGGTGAACGGGCTCCGCCTGATCGCTCCCTTCGTCCACACTCTGGACGTCAAGGACGGCTGCTGGGCGAAGACGGACGCGGGCTGGCAGGCGCTGACCGTCCCCCTGGGCGAGGGCGTGGTCGATCTCGCGGCCTTCTTCCGTCTCCTGGCCGAGGTGGGCGTGAGGGCCCCGATCTCGATGCACTTCGAGTACCCGTTCCCGGAGGAAGGCGGTCCCGGCGAGCGCCGAAGGGCGGCGGTCGCCCTGATGCGGCGCGACCGCCAGCGCCTGCGGTCCGCGATGGCCGAGGCCGGCGCGGGCGGGGCGGCGCGGCGTTGAGCCCCACCTGGACGCGCCGCGAGGTCCTCGGCGTCGCCGGCGCCGCCTTCGCCGCCCCCGCCGCCGGCCGGGCCGGGCAGAGCCCGGGACGGTCGATCCGCATCGCCGCCACCGCCTCCGACTTCGAGCGCGAGCCGCTCGTGCGCCCCTTCGGCTTCAAGGGCGGATACATGAGCGAGATCTGGCAGACCGCGGTCCGGCTCGAGAGCGACTCGGGCCTCCACCGCGTCGGCCTCGGCACCCAGAACGTGCTCTGGTCGGACGCCGCCGTCTTCGCCGGCCGCTCCGAGAGCGGGGGCAACGCCCTCATGTACGCGGTGACGGAGCACGCGCTCGTCCTCGCGCGCGAGGCGGGTGGCTTCCGCACGCCGCTCGAGCTGCAGGACGCGATCCTCGACGCCAGCCACGAGTACGCCCGGATGGTCACCGGGCGCCCCGGCCTCCGCCGTACCTTCACGCTCAACGCCCTCGTCGCCGTCGACAACGCGGCCTGGCTGCTCCACGCGGCGGAGAACGGCGTCTCCGACTTCGACGCGATGGTGCCGGAGGACTTCCGCCCCGCCCTCGCGAGCCGCCACCGCCTCGTGGCCGCGGTGCCCCTCCTGGCCTACGCGGTGCCGGTCGCGGAGGTCCGCGCCGCCGCCGCGCAGGGCTTCTTCTTCATGAAGATCAAGATCGGCCAGCCGGGCACCCAGGAGGAGATGCTCGCGAAGGACAAGGCGCGCCTCTCCGAGATCCACGCCGCCCTCGGCTCGCTCGAGACGCCCCACACGCGGGACGGGCGGCTGCCGTACTACTTCGACGCCAACGGGCGCTACGA
Organism: Vicinamibacteria bacterium; assembly: GCA_041489115.1. Classification (GTDB taxonomy): domain Bacteria; phylum Acidobacteriota; class Vicinamibacteria; order Fen-336; family Fen-336; genus DATBSL01. The sequence continues at coordinate 7,674 of JBGPQQ010000023.1, forward strand.
GAGCAAGGAGACCCTGCTGCGCCTCCTGGACCACGCGAGGGCGATCGGGGCCTTCGACCGGATCGCGCTCCTCGAGGAGCCCTTCCCGGAAGAGCTGGAAGTCGGGGTGGGCGACCTGGGCGTGCGGGTCGCCGCCGACGAGAGCGCCCACACCGACGCCGACGCGGCCCGGCGCATCGAGATGGGCTACGGCGCTATCGCCCTCAAGCCGATCGCCAAGACGTTGAGCATGACCCTGCGCATCGCGCGGCTCGCCCACCGGAAGGGCGTGCCCTGCTTCTGCGCGGACCTCACGGTGAACCCCATCCTCGTCGACTGGAACAAGGTCTTCGCCGCCCGCCTCGCGCCGCTGCCGGGGCTCTCTCTCGGCCTCGTGGAGACGAACGGCCACCAGAACTACCGCAACTGGGAGGCGATGCGACGCCACCACCCCTGCTTCGGGGCTTCCTGGACGGTGGCGGAAGACGGCGTCTTCCGGCTCGACGACGACTTCTACGGCCGCAGCGGCGGCATCTACCTCCCGTCTGCGCACTACGAGGCGATGTTCCGCCGACCGTGAGGCACCCGCGATGAGTCGAGCGCTTCCGCTTCTTCGAGGAGCCCGTGCCCTTCGACCGGCAGTTCCGGTGGATGATCGAGAAAGGCGTCCTCCAGGTGGTCCAGCCCCACCTCTTCTACTTCGGGGGGATGATCCGGGCCCTTCGCGTGGCGCAGATGGCGGAGGCGTCGCTCCGGGCCGAGAAGGGCGTGGTGAGGGTCCCCTCGAGGCCGGTCGAGGGATGAGGGTCCGGTGTGGACGGCCGCCGGCACGGGTATTAGCATGCGGCGCGCTCACGCGACCGCGAGCGAAGCGCCTGAGGAGCAATCGATGACCACCGCCAATCCCAAGCTGGACCAGCTCTGCGTCAACACGATCCGCGCGCTGGCCATCGACACCGTGCTGAAGGCCAACTCCGGCCACCCGGGGCTGCCGCTGGGCGCCGCGCCCGTGGGCTACTCGCTCTTCGCGGGGACGCTCAAGCACAACCCGGCCAACCCGGCCTGGCCCGACCGCGACCGTTTCGTGCTCTCGGCCGGGCACGGCTCGGCGCTCCTCTACAGCCTCCTCCACCTCACCGGCTACGACCTGCCCCTCGACCAGCTCCAGCAGTTCCGGCAGTGGGGGAGCCACACTCCCGGCCACCCCGAGTACGGCGACACTCCGGGCGTCGAGGCGACGACCGGGCCTCTCGGCCAGGGCTTCGCGATGAGCGTGGGGATGGCGCTGGCCGAGGCCCACCTCGCCGCGCGGTTCAACCGGCCGGGGCACGAGGTCGTCGATCACCGCACCTACGTGCTCGCCGGAGACGGCGACCTCATGGAGGGCGTCGCTCACGAGGCGGCCTCGCTCGCCGGCCACCTCGAGCTGGGCAGGCTCGTCGTCTTCTACGACTCCAACCGCATCTGCCTCGCCGCCTCCACGAACCTGTCGTTCACCGACGACGTCGCCCGGGTGTTCGACGGGTACGGCTGGCACGTGCAGAAGGTGGCCGACGGGAACGACCTCGACGCCCTCGCGAGCGCGACCGAGGCCGCGAAGGCGGTCACGGACAAGCCGTCGCTCGTGATCGTGAAGACCGAGATCGGCTACGGCAGCCCGAAGCAGGGCACCTTCGGCGTGCACGGCTCGCCGCTCAACGCCGAGCAGGTCATCGAGACGAAGCGCAAGCTCGGCTACCCGTCCGAGGAACCGTTCTTCATCCCCCCGGAGGCCCTCGCGCACCTGCGGGGCGCGGTGGAGCGTGGGAAGGCGGCCGAGGCCGAGTGGCGCGGGCGCTTCGAGGCGTACCGCGAGGCCCACCCCGACCTCGCCGCCGAGCTCGAGCGGGCGACGGCGGGCGAGCTGCCGAAGGGCTGGGACGCGGACATTCCGGCTTTCGCGGCGGCGGACAAGCCGATCGCCACCCGCTCCGCCGGCGGAAAGATCATCAACGCGATCGCCGCGCGCGTGCCGGAGCTCCTCGGCGGCTCGGCCGACCTCAACCCCTCGACCGAGACGGGCGTCGAGGGCGCCGGCGACTTCCAGAGCCCGGCTACGGCCGGCGCGGCGCACCAGGGCGCGGTCGGCGGCGAGTGGAGCTACGACGGAAGGAACGTCCACTACGGCGTGCGCGAGCACGCGATGGCGGCCGTCTCCTCCGGCCTCGCCCTGCACGGAGGCGTGATCCCGTTCTCGGCCACGTTCTTCACCTTCGCCGACTACATGCGCCCCGCCATTCGCCTGGCCGCGCTCATGAAGCTCCACTCGATCTACGTCTTCACCCACGACAGCATCGGCGTGGGCGAGGACGGCCCGACCCACCAGCCGGTCGAGCACGCGGCGTCGCTGCGCGCGATCCCGCAGCTCACCGTGATCCGGCCGGCGGACGCGAACGAGACCGCCTCCGCCTGGCGCGTGGCCATGACCCGGCGCGGGCCGACGGCGCTCCTGCTCACCCGCCAGGCCCTGCCGATCCTGGCTGGGACCCACGACGTCGCCTGCGGCGGCTACGTGCTCGCGGACGCGGACGGCACCCCGGACCTCATCCTGATCGCCACCGGCTCCGAGGTGTCGCTCGCCGTCGAGGCGCGCGGGCTGCTGGCCGGCCGGGGCCTCGAGGCGCGCGTGGTGAGCCTGCCCTCGTGGGAGCTCTTCGATGCGCAGCCGCAGGCGTACCGCGACTCGGTTCTCCCGCCGTCGGTTCTCTCTCGCGTGGCGGTCGAGGCCGGCATCCCGCAGGGCTGGGAGAAGTACGTGGGTGCCTTCGGTGCGGTCGTCGGCATCGAGAACCGCTTCGGCGCCTCGGCCCCCCTCAAGGTCGTGATGGAGAAGTACGGCTTCACGGCCGCGAACGTGGCGGCGAAGGCGGTCGAGGTGGTCGAGGCCCTGCCGGCACGCCTCGCGGCGGCTGGGCTGCGCCGGGCCTAGCGACTACCCACGGAACCACCGTCGACGCTGGTGTGGAGCCGCGAAGGTGCGGGGCAGGGCCCGTCACGCGCGGGCGAAGTCGATGAAGCCCCGCTCGACGTCGGTGTGCACCAGCACCACGCGGACGGGGTCGCCGACGTCGAGCCCGTGCTCGCCGCGCACCACGCGCCCCTCCGCGGCCGGGTGGAGGATGCGCACCCAGGTCCCCTTCGGCGAGGCGCCGGTGACGATCGCGTCGAAGCGCTGGCCGACGCGCGGGGCGAGCAGCAGCGCCGCCGCGGACTTGCGCACCTGGCGCTCCACCTTCGCGGAGTTGTCCTCCTGCAGCGTGCAGTGGCGGGCCAGATCCGTCAGCTCGTCCGCCGTGTAGGGAGAGGAACCCCCCGCGATCGCGGCCTTGATGAGGCGCTGCGTCGCGAGATCCGGGAAGCGGCGGTTCGGCGCGGTGGAGTGCGTGTAGTCCTTCACCGCGAGGCCGAAGTGGCCGTCCGCCGGGCCGCCGGGGAGCTCCACCGCGTACTCGCCCGAGCCCAGCAGCTTCACGACGGAGAGCGACACGTCGGCGAACCGCGCCGGATCGGCCTGGCGCCGGCGCGCGAGGAACTCCTGGAGCGCGGGAGCGCTCGGCTCCGCGGGCAGCCGCTCGCCGAGGCCGGCGGCCAGCTCGACGATGCGGTCCCACCGCTCGGGGGTGCGCAGGACCCGCCTCAGCGAGGGGAAGCCGTGGCGCTCGAGGAACTGCGCGGTCGCGACGTTCGCCGCGATCATGAAGTCCTCGATGAGCTCCTTGGCCGGGTTCTTCTCGTCCGGCCGCAGGTCGGCCAGCACGTCGCCGTCGAACACGGCGCGCGCCTCCGTCGTCTCGAGGGTCAGGGCGCCCCGGTGGTGGCGCAGGTCCTTCATGGCCTGCGCCACGCGCGCCTGCAGGCGGAGCTGGTCGGCGATCACGGGCCGCGCGGCGACGGCCGCCGGCGCCGCCCCGGTCCCGTCGAGCCAGGCGGCGACGGAGTCGTAGGCGAGCTTCGCCTGGTTCCGCACCAGCGCGCGGTAGACATCCGAAGCCGTCACCGCCCCGTCGGGGCCGACCGCCATCTCGACGACGATCGCGAGCCGGTCCCGCGCCTCGGCGAGGGACGTCAGATCGGTCGAGAGCCTCTCGGGCAGCATCGGGAAGATCTCGGCCGCGGTGTAGACGGACGTCGTGTTCGCCCGCGCGTGGCCGTCGATTGCGCTGCCCTCCGCGACCGTCGCGTCCACGTCGGCCACGGCCACCAGCAGCTTCACCGCCCCTCCGGCGAGGGGCTCCGCCACCGAGAGCTGGTCGAGGTCGCGCGTGTCGTCGTTGTCGATCGACGCCCACGCGAGGTCCCGCAGGTCGCGGATGGCGGGCCCCGTCTCGACGACGCGCTCGCCGAGGGCCTCGGTCTGCGCGAGGACCGCGGGGGAGAAGTCGGGCAGCAGGCCGCGCTCGGTCATCGCCCGCCGGGCGATGGCCCGCAGCTCCTCACGTCCGGCCGAAGCGTTGACGCTCATCCCGCGATCATGCCACGGCCGGCGGGCGACCGCGTCCCGCGCCCGCCCCGGCCCCGCGCGTGTATCCTTTCGGGACTGGAGGATTCCCGTGATCCGATTGCTGACCCTGCTCGCTCCGGGTCTCGCCCTGACGCAGGCCGCGTCGCCCGTCCAGGCGCCGGCGCCGCCCGCCCCCGGTCGGACGCCGCAGGTGGCCTTCCCGGGGCAGTACGCCCCCGCGCCCGCCGAGCGGAAGTTCCCGGCGTGGCCGAAAGGGTGCACGCGCTTCGAGGGCGAGGAACGCACGGCGTGCCTCGACACGGTGGCCTCCGACTTCGGCGGCCTCTATCGCTACGCGGCGGCGAACGCCGCTCTCGCCGCCCCGAAGCCGGGGGAGCCGCGCGTCGTCTTCTTCGGCGACTCGATCACCGACAACTGGTCGAAGCGCGAGTACGGCGGCTTCTTCCCCGGGAAGCCCTACGTGAACCGGGGCATCGGCGGGCAGACGACCGCGCAGATGCTCCTTCGGTTCCGCGCCGACGTGATCGAGCTCCACCCGAAGGCCGTGGTGATCCTCGCCGGGACGAACGACATCGCGGGCAACGCGGGCCCTGTTTCCGTCGACCAGATCCAGGACAACCTCGCCACGATGGCCGAGCTGGCGCGGGCGCACGGCATCCAGGTCGTCCTCGCGTCGCTCCTGCCCGTCTCCGACGACAAGAAGGACGCGAGCGGCCAGCCGCTCATCCGCACCCGCCAGCGCCCGACCGCCACGATCCGGGCGCTCAACCGCTGGCTGGCCGACTACGCGGCGACGAACGCCCACGTGTACCTCGACTACTTCTCGGCCACGGCGGACGCGAACGGCCTGCTGCGCCCGGAGCTGAACGACGACGGCCTGCACCCGAACGCCCGTGGTTACGCCGTGATGACGCCGCTCGCGGAGAAGGCGATCGCCGCCGCGTCGACAGGCCCGAAGCCGAAGCGCTGAGGAGGCGCACCAGCGCATCATGACTCGCTCCCTGGCCATCCCGTCGGCGCCGGCTCTCGTCCTGCTCCTCGTCTCCGGCGTCCCCTCGCCCGCCCAGGTCCCGCCGCCGCGGCAGGAGCCGCGGCCCGGCGCGACGGCCACGCTGCCGCCGGTCCGCACCGAGCCGCCGGCTCCGGGCGCTGGATCGTCGAGCGGGCACACTGAGACGCTGGCCCTTCCCGCACGACAACTTCTTCTGTCCAAAGGAGGTTGCCCGCCGAGTCTACATTAATGTAGAATCTACAGAAAGGAGAAAGGCTCAGTTGCCGACGACTCAGGTATCCGCCCACATCTCGGAGGAGACCAAGGCCCGCCTGGAGCGCTTCGTTCGGAGAACGGGCCAGACTCGCGGGCGCGTCATCGAGGACGCGTTGCTGCAGCACCTCCAGGCCCTGGAGCAGCTCCCCGCCGAAGCCCTCGTGCCCGCGCGCATCGTCCTGACCGTGGAGAGCGCGGCGCGCGTGCGCGAGATGATCACGCGGCCTCCCGAGCCGACGGAGGACATGAAGCGGCTCTTCGATGACCGTCGAGATCCGGCCGCTCCAGCGCGCTGACGACCGCCAGGCGTTCCGATCCGGAGACGAGGCGCTCGATCTCTACTTCCACCGGTACGCTGGCCAGAATCAGTTCCGCCATCACATCGGCGTGAGCTACGTGGCGGTCGAGGGGGAGCGGATCCTCGGGTTCGTCACCGTGAGCCCGGGCTCGCTGGACGCGGGCGACCTCCCCTCGGGTCGAAAGGCGCCGCCCTACCCCGTGCCGATCCTCCGGGTCGCGCGTCTCGCCGTCGACGAGATCGCAAGGGGGCGCGGTCTCGGCAAAGCGCTTCTCCGCTTCAGCATCGAGCTCGCCGAGAGGATGGCGGCCGAGGTCGGATGTGTCGGCCTCGTGGTGGATGCGAAGGGCGGCGCGGAGGACTTCTATCGGCGCTACGGGTTCGTGCCGCTGGACGTCGTCGAGGGCGCCGCCCCGCAGCGGCCGGAGCCCACGCCGATGTTCCTGGCTCTCGGCTCCGTCCCGCGGCGCTGAAAAAGGAAACCGGCCCGGCGGCACGCGCCGCCGGGCCTTTCCGCCGCCGGCGCTGCGAGACGAGTCGGCGGGTCCCCCCAGTGGCCGCCGCCACAGCCGCCCGTGCCGCCGGCGGCCGACTCGCGGCCGACCTCGCCCTGGGCGGGCCCCGTTCCCGTGACGCTGCAGGGCCAGCCCGACCAGGACAAGGGCTACGGCGGCTTCCAGTATCGGCCCGCCGCCGCGCCCGACAACGTGCTCACGACCGAGAGCCAGGGGCGCGTCAAGGAGGCGAAGGTCGAGCTTCAGAAAGTCGTGGAGGCCCACC
>JBGPQQ010000024.1:0-13994 GCA_041489115.1 Vicinamibacteria bacterium
CCCGGTCGCTGCCCCACGAGGATATCATCGCCCTCCTCGACGAGGCGGGACGCTCGTTCCGCGTGCTCCTGTTGAAAACGACGCTGACGCTGCCCTACACGTCCGTCTTCGTACGGCTCGACTGCGGCTACTGGAGCGAGGAGGCCGAGAAGGCTCTGCGCGCGGCGATCAAAGGAGGGTAGCGTCTTCAGGCAGCGCAAGGAATTGCCACGGCGATGTGGGCCGCATCGCTGCCAGGGGCCCCGATCGAGCGCCAGGCGAGGCGTCGGCTCGAGCGGGGTCTGGCACGATGCGGCCAATTCGCGGCGGGTGCGAGCTCCTTGGCAGGGCGCGACGAACGGAGGGCCAAATGACCGAGAGACCCACGCGGATGCAGGGTGCGGTCCTGCCGGGAAACAGCACCGTGGAGCTGCGGACGTTCGAGGTGCCGACGCCGGGCCACGGCGAGGTCCTCGTCCGCACGAAGAGCTCGACCATCTGCGGCTCGGACATCCGCTGCATCTACCACCAGCACCTCGGCAAGGGGCCGGAGGGCTACCAGCCGGGGATGATCGCGGGGCACGAGCCCTGCGGGCAGATCGTCGAGGTCGGCCCCGGCTGCCGGCGCTTCAAAGAAGGCGACCGGGTCATCCTCTACCACATCTCCGGCTGCGGGCTCTGCAACGACTGCCGCCGCGGCTACATGATCTCGTGCACCAGCCCCTGGCGCCGTGCCTACGGCTGGCAGCGCCACGGGGGGATGGCCCCCTACATCCTGGCGGAGGAGAAGGACCTCGTCCTCCTCCCTGACGCGCTCACCTACTCGGACGGCGCGCAGGTGGCCTGCGGGTTCGGCACCGTCTTCGAAGGCATCGAGCGCGTCGGCGTGAGCGGCAGCGACGCCGTCCTCGTCACCGGCCTCGGCCCGGTGGGCCTTGCCACCGCGATGCTGGCGAGGGCCATGGGTGCCGAGCGCGTCGTCGGGATCGACGTCCGGCCGGAGCGGCTCGAGCTGACGCGCTCGCTCGGCCTCTGCGACGACGTGCTCCCGGCAGGGCCGGACAACGTCGCCGAGGTCCGCGCGCTGACCGGCGGCGCGGGCGTCGAGCGCGCCTTCGACTGCTCGGCGAGCGACGTCGCCCGCCTCACCTGCATCCAGGCCACGCGCAAGTGGGGCAAGGCGTGCTTCATGGGCGAGGGGGGGACGGTCGGCTTCCGGCCTTCCGAGGACATCATCCACGACCAGAAGTCGGTCCACGGCTCGTGGGTCACCACCATCTGGCGCATGGAGGAGCTGGTCGAGCGGCTCGTTCGCTGGGGCATTCACCCCGAGACGCTCGTCACCCACCGCTTCACGCTCGACCGGGCCGCGGACGCCTACGCCCTCATGGCGAGCGGCCGCTGCGGGAAGGTGGCCGTGGTCTTCGACGAGGAGGTGCGGTGAGCGCTGACCAACCGTATGCACTGGCCGCCGACGGCATCGATCCCGACCTCGTGCCGAAGCGCGCGGTCCACACCGGGGCGCGGATGCCGGTGGTCGGGCTGGGGACGTTCGGCTCGGACTCCGTGTCCGGGGAGACGGTGGCCGCGGCGGTCCTCGAGGCCGTGCGGGTCGGCTACCGGCACTTCGACTGCGCCTCCGTCTACGGCAACGAGCACCTGATCGGCCGCTCGCTGCGTGCGGTTCTCCGCTCCGGGGTGAGGCGCGAGGACCTCTGGGTCACCTCCAAGCTCTGGAACGACAGGCACGGCGAGCGGGACGTCATCCCCTCCTGCGAGAAGAGCCTGCGCGACCTGCAGCTCGACTACCTCGACCTCTACCTCGTGCACTGGCCCTTCCCGAACTTCCACCCGCCCGGGTGCGACGTGACCGCGCGCACCGCGGACGCCAGGCCCTACGTCCACGAGAGCTACATGAAGACGTGGCGGCAGATGGAGTCGCTCGTCGAGCGGGGGCTCGTCCGCCACATCGGGACGTCGAACATGACGATCCCGAAGCTCGAGCTCGTCCTGCGCGACGCCCGGGTCCGGCCCGCGGCCAACGAGATGGAGCTGCACCCGCACTTCCAGCAGCCGCGGCTCTTCCGCTACGTGGTGGAGCGCGGGATCGTCCCGATCGGCTACTCGCCGATCGGCTCCCCGGGCCGGCCGGAGCGGGACCGCACGCCGGAGGACACCGTGGACACGGAGGACCCCGTGATCGTCGCGATCGCCGATCGCCTCGGCGTGCACCCGGCGGTCGTGTGCGTGAAGTGGGCGGTCCAGCGAGGGCAGGTTCCGATCCCGTTCTCGGTGAAGCGGGCCAACTACCTCGCCAACCTCCGCGCCGCGGTGACTGAGCCGCTGACGGCAGAGGACATGGCGGCGATAGCGGGGATCGCCCGGAACTGCCGGCTGATCAAGGGCCAGGTGTTCCTCTGGCGCGAGGGCCAGAGCTGGGAGGACCTGTGGGACCTCGACGGGAGGATCGCGTCGTGATCGAGTGGACGCGGGACGTAAGTGGCCTCAAGATCACGGTGCCCGACCGCCCGCCCTGCGACCACTCGGAAGGAACCCGATGACCATCGCCCCCCTCGTCGGAAGCGCCGGCGCCGCCGCCGGATCACGGCTCCTGGCCCTCAGCCCGCTCGATCTCGTGATCATCGTCCTCTACTTCGTGATGGTGATCGGCATCGGCGTCTACCTGAAGAAGTACACCCGGACGGGCGAGGACTTCTTCATGGCGGGCCGGCAGATGACCGCGTGGGTCGCCGGCCTTTCCTTCATCTCGGCCAACCTCAGCTCGCTCGAGACGATGGGCTGGTCGGCGATGGCCTACCAGTACGGCATGCTGGGGGCCCACGCGTACCTGATCGGCGCCATCCCCGCGATCCTCTTCCTCGCGGTGGTGATGCTGCCGTTCTACTACATCAGCCGGACCCACTCGGTGCCCGGCTACCTGCAGCTGCGCTACGGCGAGGGACCGCGCACGGTCGCCGGCATCTCGTTCACCTTCCTCACCGTGATGGTGAGCGGGGCCAGCATGTTCGCGATGGCCAAGATCCTGAACCTGCTCCTCGGCTGGGACATCCACCTGAGCATCTGGGTCTCGTCGGTAACCGTGGCCGTCTACGTGACGCTGGGCGGGCTGCTCTCGGCGGTCTTCAACGAGGTGCTCCAGTTCTTCCTGATCTGGCTCGGCACCCTCCTCGTCCCGATCCTGGGCCTCGTCTCCGCCGGCGGCTGGAGCGGCATGATGAAGGCCATCCAGAAGAACGCCCCGATCGTCCACCCCACCGTCCAGAACGCCGACTTCACGAGCCTCTGGCGCAACCTCGGCTCGTTCGACACGAACCCGATGGGGATCGACTGGTTCGGGATGGTCTTCGGCCTCGGCCTCGCGGTGAGCTTCGGCTACTGGTGCACCGACTTCCTGCAGGTGCAGCGCGTGATCGTGGCGAAGGACCTCCGCTCGGCCCAGAACGGGACGCTGATCGGCGCCGCGCTCAAGATGTGCGTCCCGATCATCGTCACCCTGCCCGGCCTGCTTGGGCTCGCCGTGCTCTACGCGTCGGACGGCTCGCCGCTCGTGCTCGTCCCGGAGAGCGACCCGCGGGCGCGCATCACGCACTACACCTTCAACGACGTGATGCCGCTCCTCATGGGGCAGTACCTCGGGCCCGGCCTCCTCGGCCTCGGGGTGACGGCGATGATGGCCGGCTTCATGTCCGGGATGGCCGGGAACGTCACCGCGTTCGCGACCGTCTGGACCTACGACGTCTACAAGCCGCTCCTCCGGAAGAACGCGGCGGACTCCCACTACCTGGCGATGGGCCGCTGGTCCTCGGTCCTGGGCGTCCTCGTCTCGATCGCGGCCGCCTACTCGCTCCTGTGGTTCTCGAACATCCTCGAGTTCCTGCAGGTGCTCGTCTTCTTCTTCATCGTCCCGCTCTTCGGCACGGTGATCCTCGGCATGCTGTGGAAGCGGGCGACCCCCGCCGGCGGCTTCTGGGGGTTCGTGGCCGCGATCCTGGTCTCGATCGGCATGTGGGCCTACGTCCACACGTTCCCCGAGGGCTACCGGCCGCAGCCGAAGGTGACGCTCGGCGAGGGCGCGGTCGTCCGGGTGGAGAGAGACGCGGGCCGCATCCGCGGCGTCACCGTCGAGAAGGGTGCCGTGGACACCGTGAACGTCGCGGCCGGAGCCATCGGCGCGGCGGCCGGCGAGATCACGGTCGCCGGGAGCGCGCTCACGCTGCCAGCCTCGGCCCACGAGAAGGGCGGCGAGGTGCCGGTCCAGCTCCTGGCGCCGGCGGTGGTCCTCGCGGAGTCAGGCGCCACCGACAAGTTCGGCGTCGAGGGCGTGCCGGTCGTGCTCGAGCCCGGCGTGACCGTCCGCTCCACCATCGTCTCCGAGAGGTTTGCGCCGGCCGCCTTCAACCCCGACCACACCGAGCACGTCGCGCGCTCGCGCAGGGCCAAGCCGATGGCGGTGAACATGTACAGCGGCTGGTGGTCGCTGGTCGTCTGCGTGCTGGTGACCGTCGGGGTCAGCCTCTTCACCCGGCCGAAGCCGGAGGCGGAGCTGCGGAACCTCGTCTACGGCCTCACGCCGCGGCCGGACGAGGGGCCCTGCCCGTGGTACGAGAAGCCGGCGCTCTGGGCGACGGTCGTGGGTGTCGTCCTCGTGGCGATCAACGTCATCTTCTGGTGAGGGCGCGACAATGACAGAGCACGGCATCCCGATCTGGTTCTTCATCGGCGCCCTGCTGGCGGTCTACGGCGTCCTCATCTTCGGCGCCGGCATCTTCGGCCTCTTCCACCCGCCGCGGGTCGCCCTCGCGAACCTGCACGCGGGGATCTGGTGGGGGGCCCTGCTGGTCGTGATCGGCCTCGGCTACGTGCGGGCCTTCCGCCCCCGGCGCTGAGGGGACGATGGGGTCGGGGACGCCTCTTCTCGCTCTCCGGGGCATCCGGAAGCGCTTCGGGCGCCTGGAGGTGCTCCACGGGATCGACTTGGAGCTCCTCGCGGGAGAGGTCCTCGTCCTCGCCGGAGGCAACGGCGCCGGCAAGAGCACGCTGGTCAAGATCCTGGCCGGCGTCTACGACGACTGGGAGGGGACGATCGAGCTCGCGGGCCGCTCCGTGCGCCCGCGCCGCCCCCACGAGGCCGCCGCCCTCGGCATCGCGTGCATTCACCAGGAGCTGGCCCTCGTCGGCCCCATGAACGCGGCCGACAACCTCTTCCTCGGGCGCGAGCGCTCCCGCCGCTTCTTCGGCGTGGACGATCGCGCCCAGGCGGAAGCGGCGAGGCTGTGGCTCGAGCGGCTGGGGCTGGAGGTGGACGTCCGCCTCCCCGTCGAGCAGCTCCCCGTCGCCGTCCAGCAGTCGATCGAGATCGCGCGGGCCCTCTCGATGGACGCGCGCGTCCTGGTCATGGACGAGCCCACGAGTGCCCTCACCGTGATGGAGACGCGGCGCCTCTTCGAGCGCATCGAGCAGCTGAAGCGCGAGGGGCGCGCGGTGCTGTTCATCTCGCACAGGATGGAGGAGATCTACAGGATCGCCGATCGCATCGCCGTGCTGCGGGACGGGCAGCTCGTGGGCACGCGGCATGCCTCGGAGCTGGGGCGGGGCGAGCTCGTCGAGTGGATGGCGGGACGGGCGCTCACCGAGCACGTGCGCGCGGCCGCCCCCGGCGAGGCTCCCCGTCTCTCCGTCGAGGACTTGACCGTGGCGGATCCCGCCCGCCCGGATCGTCCGCTGGTCCGCGACGTCTCGTTCGAGGTAAGGCGCGGCGAGGTGCTCGGTCTCGCGGGTCTGGCCGGCTCGGGGGCCAGCGAGGTCCTGGGTGCGGTCTTCGGCCGCCTCCCGCGGGCCCGTGGCCGCGTCCGGGTCGACGGCCGGGCCGTCCCCTCCGGCCGGCCCGCGGCGGCCCTGCGCCGGGGGGTCGCCTTTCTCACGAACGACCGCAAGGCGGAGGGACTGACGCTCTCCCGCTCGGTCGTCGAGAACGTCACGCTCGCGAGCCTGCCCCGCTTCTCGCCCGGCGGGTGGCTCCGCCCGCGGCGGGAGGAGCGAACGGTCCGCAGGCTGGCGGAGGAGCTCGACCTCCAGGCCCCGTCGCTCGGCGCCCCCATCTCCACCCTCTCCGGCGGGAACCAGCAGAAGGCGCTCCTGGCCCGCCTATGGCTGACCGAGCCCACCGTTCTCCTGCTCGACGAGCCGACGCGGGGGGTGGACGTGGCGGCCAAGGTGCGCATCCACCGGCTGATCGACGAGTGGAGCCGCGCCGGCCGCGCGGTGGCGTTGACCAGCTCCGAGCTGCCCGAGCTCCTGGCCCTCTCCGACCGCGTCCTCGTGCTCCACCGCGGGGAGGTGCACGCCGAGCTCGAGAGGCACGAGGCCAGCGCCGAGAGGGTGATCGCCGCGGCGCTCGGGGGAGCGGCCTGATGAAGGGGAGCATGTCCGCCCCGCTGCGGGCGCTTCTCGCCCTCGCGCTCGTCTTCGCGGCGGGCCTGGTCTTCCACGCCGACGGTGCCTTCTACCGGTGGGACACCCACGGCGCGATGCTCCGCCAGGCCTCCGTGCACGGGATCCTGGCCTGCGGCATGACGCTCGTCATCGTCACCGCCGGCATCGACCTCTCGGTGGGCAGCGTCCTCGCCCTGGCCGCGGTTTTCTTCAGCCTCCTGACCATCCAGATGGGATGGGGGGCGCCCGCCGCCATCGCGGCGGTGCTGGGAGCGGGCGTCGTCCTGGGGGCGTTGTCGGGCGGGCTCATCTCCACCTTCGGGCTCCAACCCTTCATCGTGACCCTCGCCCTGATGGTCTTCGCCCGGGGCCTGGCGAAGCAGGTTTCGGGGGGCCAGAAGATCTCGCAGGCGGTCCTCAAGCCGGACGGCAGCGGCTACGACTACGTGGACCTCCCGCGGGTCTTCGACCTCATCGACAGCCGCCTGCTGGGGGGAACGGTCTGGGTGGTGACGCTCGTCTTCGTGGCCATCGCCGCCGTCTCCTGGGTGATCCTGGCCCGGCTCCGCGTCGGCCGCCACGCCTACGCCGTGGGGGCGAACCCCGAGGCGGCCCGGCTCTCCGGCGTCCCGGTGCGCCGGACGCTCGTCCTCGTCTACGCGTGGAGCGGCCTGTGCGCGGCGGTCGCCGGCATCTGCCAGGCCGCCCAGGAGCAGCAGGGCGACCCCGAGACGGGGACGGGCTACGAGCTCAGCGCGATCGCGATGGTCGTGATCGGGGGCACGAGCCTCATGGGGGGGCGGGGCGGCGTCGTGCTGACCCTCGTCGGCGTCTTCACAATCGGGTACCTGCAGAAGATCCTGAGCCTCAACGCCGTGGGAGAGGCCGGGCGCCTCATGCTCACGGGGGCGATCATCGTCGGGGCGGTGCTGTTCCAGCGCTCGCGGAGGAACGGATGAGACGAGGCGTTCGAACGAAGACGGTGGCGGCCCTTCTCGCGGCGGGCCTCGCGCTGGCCGGCACGTCCCTCCACGCCCAGGCGCCGAAGCGCCGCGTGATCGGCATGAGCCAGTGCAACCTCGGGGAGCCCTGGCGCCAGCAGATGAACGCGGACATCCGCAAGGCGGCGGCCGCCCACCCGGGCCTCGAGGTCGTCTTCAAGGACGCGCAGAACGACTCCCTCGTGCAGCGCTCGCACGTCGAGGAGCTCGTGAGCCAGAAGGTGGACCTCATCGTCATCAGCCCCCGCGAGGCGGCGGCCCTGACGAAGCCGGTGGCCCAGGCCTACGACGCCGGCCTCCCCGTCATCGTCCTCGACCGCGCGGTGCTGGGCGACAAGTTCACCTGCTTCATCGGCGCCGACAACCGGCAGATCGGGCGCGCCGCCGGAGAGTGGATCCGGCGGACGCTCGGCGGGAAGGGGCGGATCGTCGAGCTCGAGGGCCTCATGACCTCGACCCCGGGACAGGACCGGCACACCGGGTTCCGCGAGGGGCTGGACGCGGGGAGGAACCCGGGGCTCGAGGTCGTCTTCGAGGCCGACATGCAGTGGCTCGAGCCGAACGCGCGCCGCGAGATGGAGTCGGCGCTCGCGCGCTTCCCGAGGATCGACCTCGTGTACGCGCACAACGACCCCGGGGCCCACGGCGCCTGGCTCGCCGCGCGGGCGGCCGGGCGCGAGAAGGAGATGCGCTTCGTCGGCATCGACGCGCTGTCTCACGAGGGGCTGCGCTACGTCCGGCAGGGCGTCCTGGACGCGACGTTCGAGTACCCGACCGGCGGCTCGGAGGCCATCGAGACCGCCCTGCGGATCTTCGCGGGGGAGAAGGTGGAGAAGAAGATCGTCCTGGGATCCCGCCTCTACACGAGGGAGAATGTGGACGCGGGCGGCGCGGCCGTTCCCGCGGCGGGGAAGGCGAAGGACAAGAAGGGAGCCGAGCGATGACGCAGAGAGTCGCGCTTTTCTGGCCCGGAGACTACCGGGACTACCCGAATCAGCAGGCTCTCCCCAGCATCCAGGCGGCCACGAGACAGCTCGAGGGTGCCCTCCGCAAGCTGGGCCGCGAGCCCTATCGCATCGAGGGCTACCTGACCCGGCCGCACGAGGCGATCGAGAAGCTGGGGCCGGTCGACGATCCCCTCGTCGGGGTCTGCGTGCACTGGTTCTACGGCCCCCACACCACGGACGGGGTGGTCGGCAAGGACAACCCGCTCCTCCTCGCCAGCAACTTCTCGGGCACCTGGCCGGGTCTCGTCGGCCTCCTGAACACCAGCGCCTGCCTCGAGTCGGTGGCCCGGCCGTTCTCGCGGGCCTGGACGGACGCCGAGGACTGGTCGAAGGACGAGACCTTCATGGCCCGCCTCGAGGAGTGGTGCACCACCGGGAAGATCGCCTACCCGGAGGACGAGATCGCCTACGACATCCCGGTCTCGGAAGAGGCGGCCGGGCTCGCGCGGAAGGTGGCGGAGGGCATCCACGCCCGGCGTGTGCTCTGCCTGATGCTCGGCGACACGTCGATGGGCATGATCAACGGCTACTTCGGGCCGAGGCTCCTGAACCGGATAGGCTTCACCGAGCACAAGGTGGACCAGACGTGGATCATCAAGCGCGGCGAGGACGTCCCGGCCGCCCGGATCGAGGACGCCTACCGTTTCGTGCGCGACAAGGGCGTCGCCTTCCACTACGAGGAGAAGGGAGCCGAGGACTTCACCCCGAATGCCACCCGGGAGCAGCTCCGCGACTACTTGACGGTCCTCGGGATGATCCAGGAGTTCAAGGCCGACTGCCTGGGCTGGCAGTACCAGCTCGGCCTCCTTGCGCTGCGGCCGCCGTCGGACTTCTCCGAGGGGCTGCTCAACTCGGTCTGCCGCCCGCAGTCGAACGGCGACACCGTCGCCTGCTCGACCGAGGCCGACCAGGGCAACCTCGTGCCGATGGAGCTCATGAAGCGGCTCCTCAAGGCGAAGGGCCTCCACCAGGCCGTGATGTTCCACGACGTGCGGTGGGGCGGTGAGCACGAGGGCCGCTTCCTCTGGGTGCTCCTCAACTCGGGCTCCTGCGGGGCGTACGCCTTCAACCACGATCCGCAGACGCTCCGCGGGGTCCACTCCTACCGCCAGCCCCGGGGGTACTTCCCCATCCCCGGCGGGACCTTCGCCGGCGAGAGCCTCCCCGGGAAGGTCACCTGGGCGCGGGCCTATCTCCGCAAGGAGGGGGACCTCTGGATGGACGTGGGCCGGGGCGAGGTCGTGAAGCTCCCGCCCGAGAAGCGCGACGCGTGGTGGGAGGGCACCACCCGCCAGTGGCCGTTCATGGCCGCCGACCTCGGCATCAAGCGCGACACGCTGATGGCCCACTACCTGTCGAACCACGTGGCCGTGGCCTACGGGGACGTCTTCGAGGAGATGGTGGCGCTCTCGAAGGACCTGGGCTTCAAGGTCCGCGTCCTCGCCGGGACACGACCCGCCTGAGGGAGGAGCGAGATGGCCGGCAAGAACCAGAAGCTCCGGTCGCCCCGCCGACGGGCGTTCCTCGCCGGGTCGGTCGCCGCCGTGGGCACGCTCGGGACCGTCGGCGTCATCGAAGCGCAGGAGAAACGAGAGAGCGGGACGCCCCCGGCGAGGCCGTCCCGCCGGCCGTACAACGGCCCCTACGAGGGCGAGACCCTGAGCCGGGTCGCGTTCCCTCTCGGCGGGATGGGGGCGGGGATGCTCTGCCTCGAGGGGACGGGCGCCCTCTCCCACGTCTCGCTGCGCCACCAGCCCAACATCTTCAACGAGCCCTGCGTGTTCGCGGCGGTTTGCCTCAAGGGAGACACGAACCTGGCGCGCGTCGTCGAGGGCCCGGTGCCGAGCTGGAAGACGTTCGGCCTCAAGGACTCCGGCAACGGCGCCGGGGGCGCGACGTGGGGCCTGCCCCGGTTCGGCCGCGCGCGCTTCCTTGCCCGCTTCCCGTTCGGGACGGTGACGCTGGAGGACGACGACGTTCCCCTGAAGGTGGAGATCAGGGGCTGGAGCCCGTTCGAGGCCGGCGATCCCGACAGCGCGAGCCTGCCGTTCGCGGCCCTCGAGTATCGGCTCACGAACCCCGCCGCGCACGCCCTGACCGGCGTCTTCTCCTTCAACGCCCGCAACTTCATGGCGGCGGAGAAGGGCGAGAAGGCAGTGCGCCCCGTCCCCGGCGGCTTCGTCCTCTGGGCCGGCGGCACGAAGGAGAAGCCGTGGGAGGAGGGCTCCTTCTGCGTGAGGACGAGCGACCCCGAGGCCCGCGTCAATCACGCCTGGTTCCGCGGGGGGTGGTGGGACGACCTGACCCTCGCCTGGAAGGACGTCGAGGAGGGCGCCGGCTACGACCGACCGCCGGTCTCCGAGGGGCCGCCTGCGCCCGGGGCCACCGTCTTCGTGCCGTTCACTCTCGCGCCCGGCGCCACCAAGGCGATCGTGGTGCAGCTCTCGTGGTACGTGGGGTCGAGCCAGCTCCGGGTCGGCGACGACCCCGAGGACGACGAGCCCGTCGGCGAGCGCCGCTACCGCCCCTGGTACGCGAAGCGGTTCTCGGGGATCGAGGAGGCGGCCGAGTCCTGGCGGGCGCGCTACGCCGAGCTGCGTGAGAAGACGGCCCGCTTCTCGGACTGCTTCCACGACCAGACCCTCCCGCCCGAGGTCGTCGAAGCCGTGGCCGCCAACCTCACCATCCTCAAGTCCCCGACGGTGATGCGGCAGGCGGACGGGCGCCTCTGGAGCTGGGAGGGCTGCGGTGACAGCTGGGGCTGCTGCCACGGGTCCTGCACGCACGTCTGGAACTACGCGCAGGCGGTGCCGCACCTCTTCCCGTCGCTGGAGCGGACCCTGCGCGAGACGGAGTTCCGCGTCTCGCAGGACGCCCGCGGGCACCAGACCTTCCGCGCCGCGCTGCCCATCCGGCCCCCCGTCCACGACTTCCACGCCGCGGCCGACGGGCAGCTCGGCGGCATCATGAAGGTCTACCGGGAGTGGCGCATCTCCGGCGACACGGCGTGGCTGCGCAACCTGTGGCCGAGCGTGAAGACGAGCCTCGACTACTGCATCGCCACGTGGGACCCGCGCCACACCGGGGCCCTCGAGGAGCCCCACCACAACACCTACGACATCGAGTTCTGGGGCCCGGACGGGATGTGCACGAGCTTCTACCTCGGCGCGCTCCGGGCGGCGGTGCTCATGGCCACGGCCCTGGGCGACCCCGTGCCAGCCTACGCGGAGCTCCTCGAGAAGGGCCGGCGCCGCATGGAGACGGACCTCTGGAACGGCGAGTACTTCGTCCAGAAGGTGCAGTGGAAGAACCTGCGGGCCGGGAGCCCGCAGGACGCGAAGAGCATGGTCGGCGAGTACTCGCCCGAGGCCCGCGCGCTGCT
The DNA here is from genome assembly GCA_041489115.1 of Vicinamibacteria bacterium. Lineage (GTDB taxonomy): Bacteria > Acidobacteriota > Vicinamibacteria > Fen-336 > Fen-336 > DATBSL01. Next base: position 11,823 of record JBGPQQ010000024.1, read on the forward strand.
GGACAAAGAGGGCCCCAAGTACCAGTACGGGGAGGGCTGCCTCTCCGACGGCGTCCTCGGCGAGTGGATGGCCGCGGTGTGCGGGGTGGGCGAGGTCCTGGATCGCGGGAAGACCGGGAGCCACCTGCGCGCGGTCCACCGCCACAACCTGAAGAAGGACCTCTCGACTCACCCCAACCCCCAGCGGCCGACGTTCGCCTGCGGCGCGGAAGGCGGTCTTCTCCTCTGCACGTGGCCGCGGGGCGGTGCCCTGGCCCTGCCTTTCGTCTACTCGAACGAGGTGTGGACGGGGATCGAGTACCAGGTCGCCTCTCACCTCATGCTGATGGGGATGGTCGAAGAGGGGCTCGAGATCGTCCGCACCTGTCGCGACCGCTACGACGGCCGCACCCGCAACCCCTTCGACGAGTACGAGTGCGGCCATTGGTACGCGCGGGCCATGTCGTCGTACGGCCTCATCCAGGGCCTGACCGGGGTGCGCTACGACGCGGTCGAGCGGGTTCTCCACGTGGAGCCCCGCCTCTCTGGGGACTTCCGGAGCTTCCTGTCCACCGCGAGCGGCTACGGGACGGTGGGTGTGCGCTCGGGCAAACCCTTCCTCGAGGTGCGCTCGGGAACGATCGACGTGGCACGGATCGACTACCGGCCCGCGCCTGACAGGGACGCCTCAGGCCGGACCGCCGTATCGACTGCCCCCGTAGCCTCGGCGAAAGCCGACGTGAAGCAGATCACAGCGGCCAGGCCCGGGTGAGCGGAAAATGTGCGCCAAGATGTCACCCACTCAGCCTCGCTCTCCCGGGCGCGCCACCTCGAGCGCCAGACCCGCCGCTTCGCCCCGGCCCTCCCCGACGAAACCGGGCCTGTTGCCGCCGCAGGCTCTCCAGAGCCTGGTTGCGGGCGTCGACAAGGACGCCCGCGGGGCGGTCGAGGCCACGGTCCGGCAGGCGCTGGGCCCGCGGGCCGCCTCGGGGCCCTGGTCGATCTCCGTCGTCAGCCTGGCCGGGAAGTGGTCCGTGACGCTGGACGGCCCCGGTGACCGGCTCCGGGGCGTGTCTTTCATGGCCGACGAGAGTCGGCTGGCCGACGCGATCCGCGAGGCCGTCGACGGTGATCACGCGGGTGCGGCACACGGTTCCGCGACGCCCGGCGCGGTGGCTCAGCCGCCGACCGAAGCGCGGGATCGGCACGTCTGCGAGCACTGCGGCAAGGCCGTGCTGGTCGTCTACGAGCTGCAGCCGGAGGAGCCGAAGGAGCTCGCGCCGCTCGCTTGCCCCCACTGCTGGAAGATCGGCCACGTCGAGGTCGGCGTCTGGGCCGCGACCGGCCGCGAATACCGGGCCGAGAAGGCTTAGCCCCCCGCCTTCGCCTCCAGCTCGGCCCAGCGGGCGTAGAGCCGGTCCACCTCGGCCTGAGCGGCGGAGAGGGCCTCGATCCGCGCGGCGAGCGCCTGGTGGTCGGCGGCGACGCCGGGGTCGGCGGCGGCCTCCCGGCAGGCCTCGAGGTGCGCTTCGGCCTCGAGGATGCGGCCTTCCATCTCGTCCCACTCGCGCTGCTCGAGGTAGCCGAGCTTGCGCCGCTTGCCTGTGGAAACGTCGGGCATCGGCTTCGCCGCGGCCGGGCGCGGGCGGGCCGCTGGTCGCTCGGCCTCCGCCTCCGCCAGGCGCCGGCCCTGCTCCCACTGGTCGTAGTCCGCGTACGGCACCGCCCCGCCCCTGCCGTCGAGCGCCAGGATGCGGGTCGAGACGCGGTCGAGCAGGTAGCGGTCGTGGGTGACGAGGACGAGCGCGCCGGGAAACTCGAGCAGGCTTTCCTCCAGCACCTCGAGCGTGGGGATGTCGAGGTCGTTCGTGGGCTCGTCGAGCAGGAGAAGGTCCGCCGGCTCCAGCATGAGCCGGGCCAGCACCGCGCGGGCCTGCTCGCCGCCCGAGAGCCGTCCCACCGGCGTCTCGAGCTGCTCGGAGCGGAAGAGGAAGCGCTTCGCCCAGCCCGCGACGTGGACGCCGCGGCCCTGGAACACGACCGAGTCGCCGTGAGGGGCGAGCATGCGTTTCAGCGAGACCTCGGGATCGAGCCGCGAGCGGTGCTGGTCGAACATCACGACCTTCAGGCCGGGGGCGTGCTCGACCGTGCCGTCGTCCGGCGCCTCCTGACGCGTGAAAAGCCGCAGCAGCG
>JBGPQQ010000025.1:0-13936 GCA_041489115.1 Vicinamibacteria bacterium
ACGGTCACCGCCAGGAAGCCCCCGCTCTTCAACCGTCGCACGCCGTACACGACCTCGCCGAGCCCGGGGAAGGCCGTCTCCCGCACGGGCCCCGACTCCGCGCCCGGCGGTGGCATCTCCCCCGGGAAGGTCGACACGCCCGGCTCGGTCTCGACCCGCCCCTGCCGGATGACCACGTGGCCCTCGCCGTCGATCAGCCAGAACGCAGGTGGGGGATCGCTCGGGACGGTGGCCAGGATCGCCTCCAGCTCCCGCAGGTCGGGGCGCTCGACGAAGAAGCCGATCGGGCGCCCACCCTCGCCGGCGCTCTCCACGGGGTGCACCACGAGCAGGCTGGGCCGCCCCAGGAACTCGGAGCGGCGGATCGGGCTCACTCGCCCCCGGCCCGGGGTGGCGCCGGAGTCGAGGAGCTCGATCTCGGCGGGATCGAGCCGCTCCTCGCGAGTGGACGCCAGCACGCGGCCGGCTGGGTCGACCACGAAGAGCGACTCGCAGCCCCGGTAGTGGCCGAGCACCGACTCGACGTACGCGGCCAGGTCGCGGTGGGCGCGCACGGGGTCGTCCCGGCCCCGGGTCAGCGCCTCCACGCTCTCCACGACCACGAACGAGCCGGACCAACGCTGCACCTCGCGCAGGCGCTCGCTCCGCCAATCGTCCACCTCGTTCGCGCGGCGGAAGAGATGGTTGGCCACGTTCTCCTGGAGCTTCTCCGCGAGCAGCTCGTGGTGGCGGCGAAGGAGGTACCAGCCCCCGAGGAGCGAGGGCACGGAGACCCCGAGCAACACCACTGCCAGGATCTTGGTCTGCAGACGGCGCGCGCGGGGCCTGAGGCTCACAGCGGATCCCAGGCGCAATCATATCGTGCGCGCGGCTCGGTCGCTGGGCTCGGTACCCTCGCTCCGCACGCGCTCGGCGTGCGGCCTTGGGGAGGGCCGCTGGACGTCGTCCGGGCGACACTCGCTCTCCCTGCTCGTCGCCCAGGACTTCCTGCGTCTCGGGGTCGGCATGCTTCTCTTCGCTCGCGGTGACCTCGCCGACATCACCTGGCCCCTGGCGCCGTTCTATCTCGCGCTGGCGCTCCTGGTCACCCGCGTGTGGCATCCCCTGCCCCAGGCCGCGGGAGATCGGCTCTGCCCACCGCCCGCGAGGTGACGACCGCGCCGCGGGCCGCCTTTCACCAGCTCGACGGCGCGTAGTCCTCGGGGCTCTTCGCGTCGGGCAACGTGCGAGGCTCCCGGCGGTGGCATCCGGATCGTGGGTGAAATGATCCATTTGACCCGCTGCCCTCGCCAGGTGTAAAACCTGTGCCTCATCCCTGGTGGCCAGAGCGAGCCTCCTCCCGATCTGGGGGCGACGTGTTGCAGCGGCGGAGGAAGTCCCACGCTGTGCCGCGACGCCCCTGCGGCGGCTCGGAGCGCCAAGCCCAGGAGTTGAGAAGGGGGATTCTCATGATGATCGGAAGAAGAGGGCTCACGCTGGCAGCCGGCGCGCTGATGGTGGTTCTTCCTGGCTGCGGTGGAGGAGGAAGCACGCCCACTAGCCCGGCGACGCCGGCCCCAGCCACGCAGGCTCGGATCACCGTGACGGCAACAGCTCCCTCCGTCACCTTGTCCCCGCGCCCGGCATTCACCTACCGGATCACCGTTCCCGCAACGATCACGGAAAGCGCCGGCCTCGGCGCCAACATCAACTATGTTCGGCTGCGCGAGATCTACCTGGGCGTCGAGATCGAACGCTCGGAGATCAGCTCAGCCGACCTGATCGTGGCCACGGGATCCAACCGGCTCAACGCCAGCGCGACACGCGCCATCAGCTTGATCTTCGACGTCAACGATGACAGGGCCACGTCCGGCATCTTGACCTTCAACTTCACCGACGACCGCGGCAACACCCTGGCCGTGGATTTCACGATTACCTACTGAGGGTCACGATCCTCGCCTCCATGTGTCCGGGTGGAGTCGGCCGGACTCGGCGCCGGTCGTCACACATTCTGAGACGGAACGCCAAGCCCTGGCGCTGATCGATGACCCGGTGATCGCGGCGGTCTTTGACGGGGGTACAGCAACACAGGGACGCCTATATGTCGCCATGGAGTACGGCAAGGGCGAATCACCCACCGTGGCCGAGCTCCTGGGCGCGGCCGCACCAAGTGATGATGTCACGCTCGTCGTCGCGAGATTCGACTCAGGCTCTGGACCCACACCGCAGCCAGGCCAGGCGTAGCGACCCGGAAGCGAGGCTGCGGGTCGTCGGCCTCGGGTACCGCTTCGTCAAGTAGCGGTGCTTGACGCTCCCGGCGGCCCGGGGGAGCATCACGGCATGAAGGCGAAGAGCAAGGCTCCCGCCGCCCACCACGCGAGCCTCGCCGAGATGGAGCAGGTGGTGGCCCTCGCCGCCAGCACGATCGGGTTCCCGGCGAGCGTCGCCGTCTGGAGCTGGGTGCGCGAAGAGGCGGGCCCCGCGGCGCGCCCGAAGCGCCCGCGGCGCCGGTGAGATGAGCCCGTCGCGCCTCGCCGCCCTCGCGAGCGTGCCGCTCCTGGCCGGAGCCCCCCTCGTCCGCGCTGCCGACCCGGGCCGCGTGACAGGAACGGTGAGCGACCCCTCCGGCGCCCCCGTGCCGGGCGCGGTGGTGGCGCTCCTCAGCCCGCAGGGGGCGATCACGGCCTCGACGCGCAGCGGCCCCGACGGTGCGTTCCGGCTCGAGGCCGTGCCCCCCGGCTCGTACGTTCTCGCCACCGGGAGCCCCGGCTTCGCCACGCAGCGTCTGGCCGTTCGAGTCGAGGCCGGTCGGTCGGCCGAGTCCCTGTCCGTGGGCCTGCAGCCGGAGGCGTTCCGGGACGAGGTGACCGTCACCGCCACCCCCGGCCGTGCCGCCGCCCCCGAAGACGTCGCGCAGCGCGTGAACGTCGTCGGCGAGGAGGAGATCGCGCTGCGGTCGAAGGCCGTGCTGGCCCAGGCGGTGAGCGAGGAGGTGGGCCTGCACCTCCAGCGCACGAGCCCCACTCTCGGCGGTGTCTTCGTGCGCGGCCTCACCGGCACCAAAGTCAGCGTGTACGTGGACGGCGTGCGCTACACCACCTCCGCCCAGAGGGGCGGGATCAGCACCTTCTTCGACTTGGTGGAGCCCGAGACCCTCGAGGGGATCGAGGTGGTGCGGGGGCCCTCGAGCGCGGAGTACGGCAGCGACGCGCTCGGCGGCACCGTGCAGCTCCTGACCCGCGTGCCCGTGTTCAGCCCCTCGGGCCGGAGGGTTTCCGGGAGCTGGAACGCGAGCTTCGGCAGCGCCGACCTGAGCTTCGGCTCGGCCCTCGTCGCCCGGTACGCCGCCCCCACGTTCGGCGTGAGCGGCACCCTGGCCGGGCGCCGGGTCGACACGCTCCGGCCCGGGGGCGGGGTGGACACGCACAACGCCGTCACGCGCTTCCTCGGGCTCCCCTCGAGCGCGGTGATCGACGGGCGTCTCCCGGACACCGCCTTCAGCCAGTACGGCGGCCACCTGAAGGTCAACTGGGCGATCACGCCCACCGCCCAGCTGGTGGCCAGCTACCTCCGCGGCCAGCAGGACGGCGGGAAACGCTACGACCAGCTCCTCGGCGGCGACGGCAACCTCGTGGCCGACCTCCGCAACCTGATGGCTGACCACTTCTACGCCCGCTTCGAGAAGGCGCGGGCGGGCCTCCTCGACCGCTTCACTCTCTCGTACTCCTTCTCCGCGCAGCGCGAGGAGCGGGTCAACCAGGGCGGCAACGGCAACCCCCGGGCCAGCGTCAACCACGAGCCGGAGCGCACCCTCGCCCACGGCCTGCAGGCGGTGGCCCACCGCGCGGCCGGCCGCCACGATCTCGCCCTCGGCGGCGACGTCTTCTTCGAGACAATGGCGGCCCCTTCTTTCGCGACGAACCCGACGACCGGCGCGACCACGGTGCGCCGCGGGCGCGTCCCGGACGACCCGCGCTACCGCCACGGCGGGGTCTTCCTCCAGGACGTCTTCGAGGCCCGGCCCGGGAGGCTGCGCCTGAACGGCGCCCTGCGCTTCTCCGCCGCGTCCTACGAGGTTGATGCGGCCAGCGTGTCCGCGAACGGCCCGCCGCTGTGGCCGGCCGACTCGTACGCCACGAGCGCCTTCACCTTCCGGCTCGGCGCCCTCTGGACGGTGAGCGGGCCCTTCAGCGTGGCCGCCAACCTCAGCCGCGGCTTCCGGGCTCCGGGCATCACCGACCTCGGGACGTTCGGCCTGACCGGCTCGGGCTACGAGGTCTCGAACCGCGAGGTGGAGGGCCCCGGGGCCACGGTGGGCTCGACCGCCGACGCCTCGGCGGTGAGCACGGGGCGCCCGGTAGAGGTGCTCGCCCCCGAGACGAGCCTCAGCTACGAGCTGACGCTGCGCTACCGGTCGAGCCGCCTGAAAGCGGACGTCACCGGCTTCCAGACCGATGTGAACGAGAACGTCGCCAAGCAGTCCCTGATCCTGCCGGCCGGCGCGGTCGGCCTCTCCCTCGCCGGCGAGCCGATCACGCGCCAGCTGGAGAGCGGCGTCGTGTTCGTCGGCGTCTCGAGCAGCCCCGTCCTCGTCCGCACGAACTTCGACGAGGCCCGGATCCGCGGCCTCGAGGCCACCCTCGACGCGGAGCTCACCCGGTCGCTCTTCCTCGGCGGGACGTACACGTGGCTCCGCGCGGAGGATCGCGCCACGGGCCTCCCGCCGAACATCGAGGGTGGGACTCCCCCCCCCGAGGGCTGGCTCCGTCTGCGCTTCGCCCCGGCCGGCGGCCGGCGCTTCTGGGTGGAGCCCTACCTCCACGCCGCGGCGCGGCAGGAGCGGCTGTCGACGCTGGACCTCGGGGACCGCCGCACCGGCGCCTCGCGCTCGCGCTCGAGCATCGCCAGCTTCTTCACCAACGGCGCGCGGGCCCGCGGCCTCGTCTCCTCGGGTCCCGACGGCGTCGCCGGCAACGCCGACGACGTGCTTCTCCCCACCGGGGAGACCCTCGCCGAGGTGCAGGCCCGCGTCCTCGGGCCGAGCGGTGCCGCGCAGCCGCTCTTCGCCGCCCTCCCTGGCTACCTCGTCTTCGGGGTGCGGGGCGCGATCCGCTTCGCCGTGCGCCACGAGGTTCTCTTCGACCTCGAGAACCTCGGGGACGAGAGCTACCGCGGGATCTCGTGGGGCCTCGACGCGCCCGGCCGCGGGGCCTACGTGCGCTATTCGCTGCGGTTCTGAGGCCCGGGGGCCGGGAGCCAGCGCGAGGGGCGCACCCACACGATGGCCAGCAGGACGAGCGCGAGGTAGCTGGGCCAGTCGCGGTCGCGACGGTGCTCGAAGAGACGATCGACGCGCAGGACGTCGGGTGCGAGGAACGTCCCCTCGAGGGACACCGTCGCGTCGTGGTCGAGAACGGCTCCCGTCGCCCTGATGCGCTCGCCCGTCCAGGGTCGGACGAAGCCGCCCGCCGGGGTGGCGAGGAAGGCCGTGCGGTCGAGGCTCACCGCCCGGCCGCTTCGCGCCTCCACCTCGCGGAGGACCTTCACCGAGTAGCTGCCCGAGGCCTCGATCGCGCCGAGGAAGGGGAGCGGGACGAGGAAGTACGCGGCCAGGAGACACGCCGACGCGGCGAGCCGGGCCGGACGCAGGTCGAAGCCGACGGCCGCCGGGCGCCTCCTCGCGATCTCCCACGCCACGAGCAGCGCGCCCGCAACCGTGAGCGCAAGGTACACCGGGCTCTCGCCGGGGACGAGGTCGAAGCTCGTCATGCGCCAGGAGACGGGCGCCAGCAGGTGCACGCCGTTGCCCCACTTCAGCTCGGTCGCGTCGAGGAGGAGGTGGAGGAGCGCGTTCAGGCCCAGCACTGACGCGACGAGGCGAGGCGCGGCGGTCACCGCCGCGAGAGCGGCGCAGAGGAGCAGCGTGCCGGCGAGCGAGGCCTGCGCCATCGTGTAGAGGCGCAGGTCGAAGGGGTCCACGGGAAGCCCGAGGCCGACCACGGCGCGGCGCAGGATCCACGGCACGTCCGGCAGCAGGCACCCGAGGTAGATCCAGCGCGGGTCGATGCGGCGCCACAGGCCGCGGCTCGCGGCGCCCTGCGCGGCGAAGTGGGCGAGGGTGTTGGGCACTCGCCCGATCGTACTCCAGCCGCGCCGCGCGCTCGCTACGGTCCCGGGGAGATCACGGCCACCGCGTAGGGCGGGAGCTCGACGGATTCGCCCGAGACCTCACGCGTGCCGATCCCGTCGAGAGTCGATCCGTCCACGTGCGCGGGAGAGGCTCGCGCCAGCCCGGCATAGCGCCGTCGGATGTCGGACGCAAGAGATAATATGGACGCCTCCATGACCGGCGGCGATCTCGTCGCGGACGTCCTCGTCCGGCAGGGGGTGCGCCTCCTCTTCACCCTCTGCGGCGGCCACATCTCGCCCATCCTCGTCTCCGCGAAGGCGCGGGGGGTTCGCGTCGTGGACACGCGCCACGAGGCAACGGCCGTGTTCGCGGCCGACGCCGTGGCGAGGCTCACCGGCGTCCCCGGTGTCGCCGCGGTGACCGCCGGCCCCGGCGTCACGAACACGATCACGGCTCTCAAGAACGCGCAGATGGCGCAGTCGCCCCTCGTGCTGCTCGGCGGGGCCACCGCCACCCTCCTCCGAGGCCGCGGGGCGCTCCAGGACATCGACCAGATGGTCCTCGTCGGGCCCCACGTGAAGCGGGCGAGCCGGGTGACGCGCGTGCGCGACCTCGCCCCGGCGCTCGACGAGGCCTTCCGCCTCTCCCGCGAGGGCGTGCCGGGCCCCGTCTTCCTCGAGTGCCCGGTCGACCTCCTCTACCCCGAGGCGCTCGTGCGCGAGTGGTACGCCGCCCGATCCCGTGATGCGCGCGGCGCAAGCGGGGCGAAGCTGGGGAAGGAGGCCCGCACCTTCGGCGATCGCGCCCGGCAGTGGTACATCGGCCGGCACCTGGGGCGGCTCTTCGGGGGAGTCGAGGCCCCGACCGCGGCGCCGCCCACCCCGGTGCCGGCGCCGGAGCCCGACGAGGCGCGCGTCCGGCGCGCGGCCGTTCTCCTCTCCCGGGCCGAGCGGCCCGTCCTGCTCGTGGGCTCGCAGGCCCTGCTGAGCACGGCGGAGACGGACGCCCTGGCCGAGGCCGTGCGCGCCCTCGGCGTGCCGACCTACCTCTCCGGGATGGCGCGCGGTCTCCTCGGCCCCGGCGACCCGCTCCAGATGCGCCACAGGAGAAAGGAGGCGCTCCGCGAGGCCGACCTCGTGATCCTGGCCGGGGTGCCCTGCGACTTCCGCCTGGACTACGGCAGCCACATCGGCCGCCGCGCGGTGCTCGTCTCCGCGAACCGCAGCCGCGACCAGATCGCGAAGAACCGGCGGCCGGCGCTCGCGGCCCTCGGCGCGCCGGAGCTGTTCCTCCGCGGCCTCGCGCGGGCGGGCACCGGGCCCCGGCCGGAGTGGACGGCCTGGCACCAGGCGCTCCGGGCCAGGGACGCGGCGCGGGACGCCGAGATCGCCGCGCAGGCGGAGACAGCGGCCCCGGGCGGCCTCAACCCGCTGCGGGTCTGCCGTGCCCTCGAGGAGGCCCTCGTCGACGACAGCGTGATCGTGGCCGACGGCGGCGACTTCGTCTCGACGGCCTCCTACGTCCTGCGGCCGCGGCGGCCGCTCTCCTGGCTCGACCCCGGCCCCTTCGGCACGCTCGGCGTCGGCGCCGGCTTCGCCCTCGGGGCGAAGCTCGTGCGGCCCTCCGCCGACGTCTGGATCGTCTACGGCGACGGCTCCGTCGGGTACAGCCTCGCCGAGGCCGACACGTTCGCGCGCCACGGCCTCGGGGTGATCGCGCTCGTCGGCAACGACGCCGGGTGGACGCAGATCGCGCGCGAGCAGGTCGAGGCGCTGAATGACGACGTTGGCACCGTGCTCGCGCCGGCCGACTACGAGCGCGCGGCCGAGGGCCTCGGCGCCCGCGGGCTGCGCCTCGACGACGCCGGCCGCATCGACCCCGTGCTCCGGGAGGCCCGCGACCTCGCGCGCTCGGGCCGGCCCGTCTACGTCAACGCCCGGATCGGAAGGACCGACTTCCGCAAGGGCTCGATCTCGGTGTGAGGGCGAGACCATGGTCATGACCGGCCCCTGGCTCCTCTACGGCGCGAACGGGTACACGGGCGGGCTGGTGGCGCGCCTGGCGGCCGCCCTGGGCCACCGGCCGATCCTCGCCGGCCGGAGCGCCGACGGCGTGTGCGCACTCTCCGAGGATCTCGGCCTCGGGCGTCGGCTTTTCTCCCTCGACGCGCCGGCGCGGATCGACGAGGCCCTCGCCGGCATGAGCCTCGTGCTGCACTGCGCCGGTCCCTTCTCGCGCACCTCGCGGCCGATGGCCGACGCCTGTCTCCGCACGCGCACGCACTACCTCGACGTGACGGGGGAGATCGAGGTGTTCGAGGCCCTCGCCGCCCGGGACGCCGAGGCGCGAGCGGCGGGCGTGATGCTGCTGCCGGGCTGCGGCTTCGACGTGGTGCCGACGGACTGCCTCGCCGCCCACCTCGCGCGCCGGATGCCCGGGGCGCGGCGTCTCGCCCTCGGCTTCCAGGCCGTGGGGCGCCTCTCGCGGGGGACGGCCGCGACCGCGATCGAGGGCCTCGGCCGCGGCGGCCTCGTGCGCCGGGGGGGTGTCCTGACCCCGGTCATGGCGGCGTGGAAGACGCGGACGATCGACTTCGGCGACGGCCCGCGCAAGGCCGTGACGATCCCGTGGGGCGACGTCTCGACGGCCTGGCACTCGACCGGCATTCCCGACGTCGAGGTCTACATGGCGGCGCCTCTGGCCCTGCGGGCCTTCGTCCGCGCCGACCGTTTCCTCGGGCCGGTTCTCGGCTCGACGGCGGTTCGGCGCTTCCTCACCGCCCGGGTGCGCGCGGGCGTGCCGGGGCCGTCGCCGGAGGAGCGGCGCCGGGGCCGCGCCTTCGTCTGGGGCGAGGCGGAGGACGCGGAGGGGCGCCGGGCGGTGAGCCGCCTCGCGACGCCCGAGGGCTACACGCTCACCGCGCGCGCCGCTCTCGCCGTGGTCGAGCGCGTCCTCGCCGGCCAGGCCCCGGCCGGGTTCCAGACGCCAGCGAAGGCCTACGGGCCCGACTTCGTCCTCGGCATCGAGGGTGTGACCCGCACGGACGAGCCGGCCGTCTCTTGACTCGCTTCCGAGCCCCGACGTAACGTCCCCCGCCGTACTGGCGAAGGCTCGGGGCGACGAGCCGCTTCCCGGACCAGTCGGTCGGAAGGAACGACACGCCTCATGGGTCTCTATCTCGGCATCTTCCTCGTCACGCTGTCCGGCCTCATGTTCGAGATCGGGCTCACCCGCATCTTCTCGGCGACGATCTGGTACCACTTCACTTTCGTCGCGATCTCGGTGGCCCTCCTCGGCTGGGGCCTCGGCGGCTTCGCGCTCCACCTCCTGCGCGGGCGGATGGCCTTCTCCCGGGAGCGGGCGGCTCTCTTCACGTTCCTCTACGGCCTGTCGCTCCCGCTCGCCCTGTGGCTGATCGTCCGGCTGCCTTTCCACCCCGACCGCCTGGCCTTCTACTTCGCCGTCTCGCTCGTCCCCTTCTTCCTCGCCGGGGTCACGCTCTCGATGCTCTTCGCGGTGGGGCGCGCGAACGCGGGACGGCTCTACTTCGCCGACCTCCTCGGGGCGTCGCTCGGCGCCCTCGCGGTGACCTTCCTCCTGTCCTGGCTCGGCGGCGAGAACGCCATCCTGGCCGTCTCGATCGCGCCGCTCGCGGCCGCCGCCTGCTTCGCCGCGCGCTTCCGGGCCCCCTCGGCCGTGGCGTGCGTCCTCGTCCTCGCCGCGATCGGGGTCAACGAGCAGACCGGCCTCTTCAAGATCCGCAGCGCCCCCACCAAGGGCCTCTACCGCCACATGGCGGCGACCCCGGGCTCGAAGATCGCGCTCACCGGCTGGAACGCGTACTCGCGCATCGACGCCGTGACGGGCTTCGAGTCGCCCTACCTCGCGCGTCTCTACATCGACTCCGACGCGTGGACCAACATCCTGGAGTGGGACGGCAACGTGGCGAGCGTGTCCGGGATGCGGGACTGGTACCGCGCGCTGCCTTTCAAGGTCGTGCCCGAGAAGCCGAAGACCCTCATCATCGGCCCCGGCGGCGGGTCCGACGTGCTCGTGGCCCTCGCCGCGGGGGCGGAGAAGGTCACCGCGGTCGAGATGAACCCGCTGATGCTCCGCTTCGTCCGCCACTTCGGGGCGCGGGCCGGGAACCTCTACGACCACCCCCAGGTAGAGGCGATCCTCTCCGAGGGGCGCACGTTCATCCGGCGCACAAACCGCTCCTTCGACGTCATCCTGATGGGCTTCGTGGATTCCTGGGCGGCGGTCGCCTCGGGAGGGCTCTCGCTGTCCGAGAACCACCTCTACACGGTCGAGGCCTTCGGGGATTACCTGGACCACCTGACGCCTGACGGCGAGCTCGTCATCCTGCGCTGGGACGTGGACGCGCCGCGGCTCGTGTCGAACTCCGTCGCGCTGCTGGGGCCGGAGGAGGCCGGCAAGCGCGTCGCTGTCCTCTTGGAGAAGCGGCAGGGCGACCGCGAGGACCCGCCGCAGATGATCTTCATGCTCAAGAAGCGGCCCTTCACCGCGGAAGAGACGGAGCGCATCTCCTCGTGGCCGGGCGTGCAGCCGATCATCGTGCCCGGGCGGCACGTCGAGGAGCCCTACGCGTCGCTCTTCGCGGGGAAGACGAGCTTCGCCGACTACATCGCCCAAGCGAAGGCCCGCGTCGACCCGGTCTTCGACGACCGGCCCTTCTTCTTCGCGCGGACGAAGCCGTGGGGCCTGCCGGGCGCGATGAGGAGGGCCTTCCTCTGGATCCTCGCGCCCGTGCTCCTGCTCTCGGTCCTCTTCCTCGCCTTCGGCAAGCCGAAGGGCGACCGCGTGGGCCCCTACGCCGCCTCGGTCGCGTACTTCGCGAGCCTCGGCGTCGGGTTCATCGCGGTGGAGCTGTCGCTGCTGCAGCACCTGACGCTCCTCCTCGGCCACCCGATCTTCACCCTCTCGATCCTGCTCTTCACGCTGCTTGCCTTCGGCGGCCTCGGCAGCATGTCGAGCGCTCGCGTCCAGCTCGGCCCCGTCTGCCTGGGGGTCGCGGCGCTCGCCGCCGTCTACGCGGTCGCGCTGCCGCGCGTGGTGCCACTGCTCCTGCCGCTCCCGCTCGGCGCCCGGATCGCGGTCGCCATCCTGCTCGTGGCCCCGCTCGGCTTCCTGATGGGGATGCCGTTCCCGCGGGGGCTCCAGGCGACCGGCCAGGGGCCCTTTCCGATGCCGCCCTTCTACTGGGGCCTCAACGGCATCTTCAGCGTGGTCGGGTCTATGGCCACGATGGTGACCGCCGTCCTCTTCGGCTTCACCTGGGCGATGCTGGGCGGGGCGGCCTTCTACGTGGTTGCCGCCCTCGCCTGGCGCGCCTTCTCGCGGGCGTAGGCGCGCGAGCGCTTCGTGACCGCAGCACGCGCGACATCCACGCCCACGACCGGCGAGCGCTGAGAGAGCCGGCTCAGGCGGAGAGCTTCTCCTCCAGCCAGACCTTGATCAGCGACTGGTAGGGGACGTCGCGGGAGTTGGCTTCCGCCTTGATGCGGTCGAGCATGCGGAGGGGGAGCCGAAGCGAGATGCTGCGGGTCGTTGGCTTGAGGTTCGGGAAGACCGCCCGCTCGGCTCGTGACCAGTCTCTGTCCCTCCGATGTCTCGCCGAGGGCGTGGAACCGCGGCTCTCGTTCCGAGTGGCGGGGGTCCGGCACGAGAAGGAGTCGCGGGTCGAAGAACACGTCCTCCGCCTCGACCTTCGTCTCGAACTCCGCGTTGCCGCCCATGTGGTCGTAGTGGGTGTGCGAGTTGAGCCCTTCACAGCTTCCGCAGCACCTTCGGCGGCAGGAACCAGGCGAGCGACCCGCCCTCGGCGAGGCGGCCCGGCACGTCGACGAGCGCGACGCCGCCCTTCTTGAAAGTCAGCCGGTCGTCGTGGCGCGTGCCGAGGAGCCGCGCGAGGAGCGCCGACACCCACGGCTCGTGGCCCACGACGGCCACCGTCGCGTCGTCGGGGTAGCGGTCGAGCACCGCGGCCAGCGCCTCGAACGAGCCGCTGGCGAGGGCGGCCGTCTCCTTCGGCTCGCGCGGGCCCCAGGCGGCGGCCGCGATCGCCGCCGTCTGTTTCGCCCGCAGCCAGGGACTCGTGAGCAGCGCGTCGGGCCGGTCCACGAGCCGGGCGAGGCCCTTCGCGGCCTCGCGGAACTTCAGCTCGCCCTCGGGGGTGAGCGGCCGCTCCTCGTCCGGCATGCCGGGGGTGCCGCGGTCCACCGCGATCGCGTGGCGGATGATGAGAAGCTGCATGCCGTTCCCTCCTACGGCGTCGTGATCGACCGGCCGCGCGCCATCGCCTGGAGCGCGCGCAGGGCGAGATCGGCGGGCTTCGTCTCGAGGAGGGCACGGTGCAGGAGCCGCCCGAGGCCGATGAAGGCCCGGCGCTCCCGGCGCGCGGCGCGGGCGAGGAGCGCGTTGTCGCGCGCCTCGGCCAGGCGGGCCTGCTCCTCGAACCAGCCGGCGAGAACGTGGTGGTCGTGGATGACGCCGATGCCGTCCTGCAGCCGCTTCCAGAGCACCGGGGCGCGCGACTCCTCGCCGCGCACCACGTCCTCGACCTCGGCCGCGTAGCGGAGGCGGCGCACGCGCCGCCGCAGGGCGTGCAGCGCCTCGGGCCGGTACCGCTCGACCACCTGGCTGAACCCCCGCAGCAGCTCGGCTCTCTCCTCTTCCCGGAGCGCGCGGACGCGGGCGAGCAGCGTCGCGGAGTCGGCGGCGCCGCGGCGCAGCAGGCGGCGCAGGTCGCGGCGGAGACCGTCGATGTCGAGGTCCAGGACGTCCTCGGCGACCTGGGCCCGGCTCCGCGCCCGGGCCGCCCGGAGCCGGCTGAGGAGCGCGCGCTGCTCGGCGGAGACCGCCTTGAACGTGGCGAGGCGGTCCTCGAAGAGGCCCAGGATCACGTCCATGTCGCGCCCCTTGCCCACCGCCCGGGTCAGCTTCCGCAGCACTCCGAGGGCCCGTTTCACCGGGCGGCCGCCTCCCTTGCGGGCGAGGAGCGGCAGGGCCACCCGCAGGCGCCGCCCCGCCACGCGGACCTGGTGGACGAGCTCCTCCTGTCCCGCCACGGCCCCGGGCAGCTCCCGGAAGACGCGCTTCACCCGGTCTTCGAGGAGCAGCGAGGCCCGATCGTCGGGGGGGAAGGGGGCGGTCATGGCTCTTTCACCGGGAGGCTGTAACCTACCACGCCCGACTCGCGCCCCGGCCGCCATGAACGGCTAGAATGGTGTCCCTTCCCGGAGACCTTCCCGTGACGAGCCCCGACCCCGAACGACCGGCACCCCTCCCCGCGGGCCCGGCCCTGCGGCCCGTGGCCGTGCTCGACATGGGCGCGAGCGCCATCCGCCTGGTCGTGGCCGAGCTGCCGCCCGGCGAGCCGCCGCGCATCCTCGAGGAGGCCTCCCGGGCCGTCCTGCTCGGCAAAGACGCTTTCACCGGCGGTCGGCTGGGGGCGAGCACGATCGAGGCCACCCTGCGGGCCCTCGAGGGCTTCCGCCGCATCATGGACTCCTACGGCGTCGTCCGCTACCGTGCGGTGGCCACGAGCGCCGTCCGCGAAGCCGTCAACCGCGACACCTTCCTCGACCGCGTGCGCCTGCGCACCGGGATCGACGTGGAGGTCATCGACGGCTCGGAGGAGAACCGCCTCAGCTACGTGGCGGTCCGCGAGGCGCTCAAGGACCACGAGGCCCTGAACGGCGGCGATGCCATCCTCGTCGAGGTCGGCGGGGGGAGCGCCGACATCTCCTTCCTGCGGCGGGGAGAACCGGTCTACTCGGGGACCTACGCCCTCGGGGCGATCCG